>DASQYL010000262.1:0-4547 GCA_035639235.1 Pyrinomonadaceae bacterium
AAGCAGGGAGAGTTGAGCTGTTCGAGTTGTCATGCGACGCGCGACCCAACGGACCTGGTCACGCCGCGCACGACTTGCGGCAAATGCCACAACGGACAACCGGACGCGCGCGTCGGGCAACAGGTGATCGCATCTGACAAACCGAACTGCACTTCCTGTCACGTGCAACACACGAAAGATAAGCGACGCTGGAATCCGGGACTGCTGACGACGAACTGAAGAATTATCCGCAGATTACGCCGATTACGCAGAGAAAGGGCAGCCACAAAAGGGTACAAAAGACTCAACTGTAAGGATTTCTTCTTGTGCCTTTTATGCCTCTTTGCGGCTAATGGTTTTCAATCGGTGTAATCTGCGAAATCTGCGGATAATTCTTACTTGGCGACGTGACACTTGCCACAGCCCTTTGGATCCGATCCTGAAATCTTCTGGGCCAACTCGGGCTTCGCCTTGATCGCCGCGTCGTGACATTCGAAGCAGTTGATGTGATAAGCATTCTCGTTATCCATCTTCACCTGCTTGCCGTCTTTCGTAATCTCCGGCAGCTTCTTGCTGTCGTCCCCGGCTTGCAGATGACACTGGCGGCAAGTCTTTACCGGTTTCGCGGCGGCGTCTTTCAGCACGTCGGCCGTCAGAGTGACGTCGCGTTCAGAAGTTGTCAGCGGCGGCTTCAGTTGATCCTTCGGCTGGTCAGTGTGATGACAAAAAGTGCAGGGCGTCACTGACGCGCCGTCAGGATTGTATTTTCTGACCGAGTGAGTCTCGTGATCGAAAGCAACTTCGCCCCACTTGTCGTCGAGGCTGTCCTGATCAAGCTTGACCTTCGTGGGCTGGTCTTTGCTTTCTTTGGGAATCTGTTGACTCCATGAAGCCGATGTACGAACAGTGATGCCGACGATGCCCAGCGAGATCGCCGCCAGAATGATGATTGATCCGATTAACGAGCGTTTCATTACAGTCCCCCTGAATTGATCGTATGTTATGGATGCGCACTTGGCGTGTCAATGCGATTAACTTCTAATCCGGAAACTCGAACCAGTGTGACAGCGGCCGCAATTCTTGAAATCCAAATCGCCGCCGAATGCGCGCCGGCCGCTATGACAAGTCGCGCATGAGTTGTTGCCGGCGGGAAAATGCTCCTGTGCCCGCGGCGAACTCACCTGGCGCCGTTGCGGCAGACCCGCGGTGTAGGTGTGACAGCTCGAACACTCCAGCCGCTGGCGACCGCTGTGTTGCGCGTGACTGAAACCGATGCGATAAGCCGTTGAGTCGGTCGCCGTGCGCGTGAAGGCTTTCGTCGCATGACAAGCGCCGCATGAACCAATGTCCCGGCCGTTGGCCTGCGTATCCGGCGTGTGACAGGTGTAACAACCGGCATGCGCATTCAAACCGGCCGGAATCGACAAAGCCATGCCGTTGCGCAAAGGCGAACTGTGACACGCAACGCACCCAGCCTTCGGCCGCGCCTCACCTTTCATGTGTTGCGCATGATCAAAGCTCACGTTGAAATTTTCTTTGAAGCGATCGGGGAAAGCTCGGCGCGGCGGATCGTTGCCGTTCACGTTCTCGTGGCAGATCGAACACATGGGAATATTCGGCGTGGTGAACTGCGTCAAGTGACAACCGGTGCAGGCTTTATGACCGGGAAAGCTTGGCCGCGTCGAGTTATCAGTGCGACGATGACAATCGTTGCAGTTGATGGATGCGTGTTTCGAACTCGTGTGCAGAAATTTCGAATAGTCCTGATCGTTTCCTTGCGCGTCAACTCTGTTGATGAACAGGAGAAACGAGGCCATTAAGAGAATTAAAGTAACAAAGGAATTATCTTTGAGTTGATACATAGCCAGCCGTCGAAGACGGCAGCAGAGAATAGCTCCGGGCGTGAGCACGGGGTTGGCGTCATAAGAAATATTTCCTAGCCCGCGAAGCGGGCGACAGACGTTCCCTCTGTCGCCCGTAAACGGGCTCGGATTCTTCTCGCCAACGTTTACCCCGGGCTTACGCCCGGGGCTATTCTTTGCCACCCGCTGATCGCGGGCTCGATCAATTGTCTTGCGAACGGACATCACTGGCGTTATTCGTTCTGACGCTGACCGCTGACCTTTGCTTCACTGCGCTGCCGCTTCATGACTCGCGGGCGGTTTCTTCGTTCCCACATCGGGCGCATGGCAATAGCTGCAAGACTTTGTCTTCTGATACTGAGCAAACTCTTCTTCGATCGTGACTGCCTTCGGATACGTCGTCTTCTTACTATCTTTGTGGCAAGTCGTGCACGCGGCGACCGGCACGTCCGGCGTCAACCCGCGCAAACTCGCGGCGCGCGTGATATTGATATGACACGTAGTGCATTCCATCACGTGCTCGCCTTTGGCGCCTTCGTGACTGAACTTTGCCGAAATTCTTTTCGGCGCGGGCAACGGCACAAATGTGTTCGCCGCTTTGTGACAGCCGCCGCAGTCTTCGCTCACCGGCTTCTGGTTTTTCCAGTGACAGTCGAAGCACGCCTCGTGACTGTGCGGCACGGTCTTAAAAAACTTGCGGTACTGATCATTTGGATCATTCGACGGCGGAGCTTGGGGGTTTACCAGTTGATCGTTCCGCTGATGACAAATCGAGCAGTTGTTGTAATCCGCTCTTTGATCGTCGCTCGTTATGCGCGTGAACGAGACTTGGATTAATGCGAAATCAGATTGAAGAGCGCGCAGCCTCGCGATCACGTTCTGATGCTTGTCGTGTGGAAACTCGATCGTGAATTGCCGTTCGTCCTTTGGCTTCGCGGTTTGGTTCGCGATGTTGGGTTTGCCGAAACTAAAACGCGCAGAGGCGCGTGGCGCAGCAGTTAGATGACAGACCGTGCAGATTGCCGGGCCCGATCCGCCCATTGCCTGAGCTGAGAAAAACTGCGGCCGATGACAACGCACGCAGGCGTCGTGATCGGGAAAGTCGGCGACGTCGGGAAAGTCGCGCTTCGCATTCCAGGCAGTCGGAATTTTGTGACAGGCGTCGCATTCGAGGCTTTTGTGCTTATCGGATGAATGCAGAAAGGAGGAGTATTTCACCGCTGGGGCGGGCTGCGCCTGAGTTGGAGTCGCAGGTCGCTTTGGGCGTGTTCGTCGGCGAGTCTGCGCGGAGGCCGATAAGATCACCCCAGCCGCAAGCATCGAAAGCACGAGCAACCGGGCCGCAAATCCAACCGCAAAGGGCGCGGAGAAATCCGCCGAGAATTCAGAGAGCAACCTCCTATCCTTCCTCTGCGTTCTCTGCGGTTTCGGATCGTTTGAATTCACTTCCCGCACACCGGCGCTGGCCTCTCGATCACTTCGCATTTCACTTTCGGATCATTTTCGTTTGACAGAATGAATGGCCGCCGCATCGCGATCGCGAGATCCGCAACCTTAACTTCGCGCTCGCATAGCCAGAGAATGTTGCGCTTCTCGGTCTCGCTGGGAACCAGATTCGAAATTGTGTAGATTCCCGGCTCGATGTCTGTCAGGTATGCAGTGCCTTTGCGATCAGTCATGATCGACATTACTGGTTTGCCGCTCAACGTCTCAGCTTGTTTGATCAACTGGTTCAGCGTCTGCTGGCGTGCATTGTAATAACCGTCACGAATGTCCGCGGACAGATAGTTCGCCAGCCAGCGCCGTGCCAGATCCGGCGTCTTCAGTTCTTTCAATGCGACATCGTAAGCAGCTTTAAATTCCGGAACGGCGTCGTTACCGCTCAGGTATTTTTCCTCGATTGCGCGACAGTAGATCGATTCACAGTCAAAATCGTCAAGCCACTTTACCAATTGCTTGCTCGCGCCCTTCGCGCGGTAGTAACAGTCACGTGAAGTGATCGGCATTTGCTTTACCAAGTCAGCCAACGATTTGTTCTCGTCAAGCGAACCTTTGATTAGGAAGAATCGTTTACGCGGCAACTCCTTCGTCACTTCCCCTGATTTGTATTTGACTTTGAGACGTATCGCGCCGCGGGTCGAGGTTTGAGTGTGAGCGGTGAATGACGCACACAGCCACAGGAAACAGACCGTAGAGATGATGGCAAATCGCGTCATCAAAAGGTATGTGGCGTAATGCAAACTGTCAGTTTGCGTTACGCCGCAAGCTAACAGCTTGCGCTACAAATTCGGACTGCGCGGAAACTTCAAAAACGGCAGACGCACGCCGCGCACAAAAACTTGATCTGAACGAATCGCTGCGGGTGGCGAAAAACCTGCGCCGCCGCCGGCAGCAATTAGATCATCCTGATCGACTCCGTCGCCGCTGATGCCGATCGCGCCAACCAGCGCACCGTTCTTGTAAAGCGGCATGCTGCCGGGAAAAATTTGAATGCCATTGGGCAGATTTGGAATCGATGTGCATGGCGCCACACCTCCGCTGAGCACTGTCTGCAAATTCGATTTGATTAAATCGAGCTGCAGCCCGAGATTGAAGACGCTCCATTGATCGATTGGCGTGCTGAATGGACCAGGCGCGGTGTTGTTGATGCCGTCAGGAAAAAAAGGCCGGTGCAGAAACCCGCCGGCACGATCGGTAAAGGCGACC
>DASQYL010000263.1:0-3783 GCA_035639235.1 Pyrinomonadaceae bacterium
ATGACGTGATGGTCGCATTCGACTCGTTGATTATGGATCATGACTCTCATTCATTGGATTACGAACAAAGGCAGCATGCTTTGCAAGATTGGATGGCGGGCTCATTCACCTGGGAAGGTGTGACGATTGCCCCCGTCCATCTCAAAAACAAATGCTGGATAGGAGCACATGTCATAATCCTGAGAGGCGTGACGATCGGTGAAGGCTCAGTAGTTGCCGCCGGAAGTGTGGTCACGCGCAGCGTGCCCGACTGGACGCTGGTAGGCGGGAATCCGGCCCGAACGATCAGAACACTCACGCCGCCAGCGCAATCATGATCAGAGAAATGGATCACGAACGGTTGCGCGCATCTCTGAGATGATAAAGCAGATCATCAAATCGATTACGCCTCCGCTTGTCGCGGATCTGGCGCGCGGCATGCGCAGAAATTCGGCCGCTACCTCGCAAACATCCGGCGTACTAAGTCCAGATCGGCTGGACCTCGAATACATCGACTTCTACGGAAATACCAGTCTTTTTGCGCTCGAAGTATTACAGCGGTTTGGGCCTCTCCGCGGCATGCGCCTGTTTAGTCTCGGGAACAAAATGGCCCACCTCGCCGATTATCTCGGGTTGTTTGGAACCGTATATCACAACTCGATGCTGACTACTGCGGTCCCGGTCGAGGGCAATCACGGATTGGCAGAACTGAAAATCCTGCGTGAAGATTTCTTCGATTTGCCGGCTTTGGAGCTGGACTGCGTTATCTCGCATGCTGCGATTCATTGTCTGAACGACACTCGATATGGTAATGCCGGCTCGCAGCAGGGATGGTCCCGGCCTTACCAGGCTGCCGCAAAACTCCGCGCGATAATCGGTCAAAAATCCGTTCCGATTATCGTCAGCATAGCCGCTCATCAGACTGAGAGTTTCATCAACGATAACGCCCGTCTCAGTCACGATAAATTTGTTGCTTCGTTTACAAACGCCGGCTTCACCTTGCGCGAACATTTCTTTGATTACCTTTGTTACGGCATGCCGTTCAGGCCTGAATACTTCGAGCCCAAGTACCGGCGCCTATCGGTCCTGCCCACGCTCGACGAAGCTCCGAGCGAATACAATTACGTGATAGGCAACTATTACTTCTCTTAGTATCCTTTGAGAATGCCGCCAAAGCCGGTCACCACCAATGAGTATCCTTACACGTGGGAACAGGCCGTTGACCTACTCCGCGAGGATCCGAAATATCAGGACCTGATCAGGGACTCGTATCTCACTACTGACCGGCTGCAAAACTGTCGCCGATTTTTCGAGAGCGACGAATTCAAGGAAGTTCTGGCAATCATTCGAACTTACGCGCCCGAGGCTCGCCGCGTGCTCGATATTCCGGCAGGCAATGGCATTGCCACTTACGCTCTCGCCAAATCGGGATTCGAAGTTGTGGCAGTTGAGCCGGATCCATCCGACAGCGTGGGACGCGGAGCCATTGAGCACGTCATTGAGCAGAGCGAATTAAGCGACGTTAACTTGGTCGATGCTTACGGTGAGGAGCTACCGTTTGCCGACGGTGAATTCGACATTGCGTATGTGCGGCAAGGCCTGCATCATGCGCAGGAGTTGACCCGTTTCATATCTGAGATAACGCGGGTGCTGAAAACTAACGGATTATTGATCGCGTCACGTGAACCGGTGGTGGACGATTACGATAAAGGTCTGCAAGAGTTTCTCGACGCGCAACCGGATCATCAATTGTATGGCGGCGAGAATGCCCTGACTCATAAAGACTATCTGAGCCACCTTCAGGCTTCAGGACTCAGCCTGATTAGCGATTTTGGGCCGCATGACTCGATTATCAATCTGCATCCGAAATCCTTTAATGAGTTAAGAGCAGACTTACTCAACTCGCCATCCGGCAGAATTCTGAATGTCGTGCTCCCGGAGGACCTCGTCTATCGCTGCACCTTGTGGATCGCAAAGTACCGCCACCGGGAACAGGGACGTTTGCACACTTTCATCGCCCGGAAAACCCGCTAGCCTTTGCCCAGTCAACCTCGCCGCAGTTAATCTATGGAAAGCGTCTCACGATGAAATCGAACGTCAAGACTTTTATTAGAGACAAAGTCTCGGCCTATCCCAGACTCGACGGTATGCTGCGCCAGGTTGCTTACTCGGTCGGTAGAGGCCAGGGGAATTATCCTCGGATGTTGGGACGAGAAATCGCCGCGGTCGCGCGCGTGTTGCGAACCTCGAACTGGAACATGAATTACGGCGGCGATCTGGTGCATAGAACGCTCGAAGAGGAATTCGCGGCTTACGTCGGCACTCGTTGCGCGGTCGCAGCAAACACGGGCGGCATGGCGCTGCAAATTATTCTTCGTGCAATCGGTATCAAGCCCGGCGACGAGGTGATTCATCAGGTCGATACGTGCGTCGCCGACGCCTTCGCGGTGATGGCCGCAGGTGGGACGCCGATTTTTGCCGACACTAATTGCGATAATTTCATGCTGTCGCAGCAGAGCGTCGCGGACGCGGTTTCAGACCGCACCAGAGCTTTAATTCCAATCCACATGTGGGGCAATCCGGAAGCGATGGATTGGATCAGCGAGTTTTCGAAGCGGCAGGGATTGTTCGTCATCGAAGATAGCTGCTTGTCCCTGGGCGCGATCTGGAAAGGCCGGCCCGTAGGTTCGTTTGGCGACGCGGCGATCTTCTCGTTGGGTTGTTTGAAGCCGATTCAGGCCGGCGAAGGCGGCATCGTTACCACGAACGACGAAGCGCTTGCGAAGGAATTGCGCACGATTCGAAATTGGGGCGACATGTCAGAGGAATATGGCATTCGCGACCAGCAGACGCTTTCGTGGAACGGTCGAATTTCTGAAATCGTCGCGGCTGTTGCCTTGGAGCAATTGCGCGGCTACCCGAGATATCTGGAGAATCTGCGGGCCATCGTCCAGGATTTTTTTCGCGCGCTCAAACGATTTGACGAGGTTGAGATTGTGGTTCCCGACAAAGCAGATGTTCATCCGGCTTACAGCCAAGTGGTAGTGCGGCTGAAAAGGAACTCACGTGTTTCTAAATCAGAGCTGATGGCAAATCTGCGAGCTGAAGGAGTAAACGTCTGGCATGCGAACTTCGAACCGATTAACCAATTAAGTTTCTTCAAAAAGGGTAAATGGCGTGATTGGATTCTTCGTGGAGACCTCAATCGCGTGGAGAGGAACTACGCCGGACCTTTTCCAAATTCAGAAGCCGTCTACGCAGATTTGGGCATGGGCTTCTCGCGCGAGAACTTCAGTTCACCCGAAAGGGTCAAGCGAGTCGTACAATCACTGGAACGGATTTTCAGACAGAATGGCAGCTGAACGGTTGAAAATTGCGATAGACGTGACCATTGACGCGGCCACTGCGGGCGGCGTCGCGCAAGTAGCGCTCGGGTTAGTTCACGCTCTCGGTGGGTTGAGTGAAGGTAATGAGGAGTATCTGCTAATTGTGCAATCCGAAGCAGAGGCTGAATACTTCAAACCGTTTATCGGCCCGAACCAACGTCTTGCGAAACGGCCGGCGCTGGCATTAGCGCAGCGCGTCGGCAATCGCCTGCAAAGAACGAGAGATCGGATCAGCAACACCGCCGGCGAGACCTTTGTTCCTTCCTACAGTATTTCGGACGGTTTCTATGAAAGCCTTGGGTGCGAAGTGATTCACTTTCCGCATCAGCGATTCGTCATTTGCGGTATGCCTTCGATCTACAATCCGCACGATGTACAGCATTTGCACTTCCCGCAGTTTTTTAAGCCGCGCGAGTTA
>DASQYL010000264.1:0-10301 GCA_035639235.1 Pyrinomonadaceae bacterium
CCCGTCCTGCCTCGACCGCTTTCAAGATCGCTATGATCTGGTTCTCGCTGTATTTGCTCCGCTTCATTCAGGCCTCCTGGGTCGTTCATCCTACCCGGAAACCTCTGCTTTTCAATGGTCCGTTTTTTCGGGGTACTTACAATGGAATTGCGCCGAACGCCCTTGACGTTAATTACCGTTCTAATCGCACCCTCGTCGAGTTCACAAAGATTGCAGGCTACAGCGAAAGCCTAAAGAGTAACTCGCCCGACCTTCAGCTCCATTTAATTGCCGATTCCGAGAAGAAACGTCCTTCGGATTGGCCATCTCTACTTTATTGGTGTGCTGATTGGGAGAAACTGCTCGACCCAGCCTTTCCTTGTGTCTGCTTTACTTATGATGACAGGACCAGCAGTCAGATCAATGACTTTGAGGCCGGTGCGGTAGGGTCTCTGATCTGGTCCCTTCAAAGAAGAATGGCAGATCGGCCCCGAAACGAACGTAGATTTGACGGGTCATTTGATACTCAGGGATCAAGAAAGTTATTTGGACCTAAGGACTTCTGGAATAAGGGCATTGGAGTTGTAACGCCGCACCGTGCGCAAATGGCCAAGATTATCCACGAGTTGCAATCAATCTTCGTCTCTCATCCACCGGAAGACATCCGTAATGCTGTGGATACCGTTGAGAGATTTCAGGGGCAACAGCGTGACGTAATTATTGCGTCCTTCGGTGTCGGAGATCCTGACATAATAAACATTGAAGACGAGTTCCTATATAACCTGAACCGGTTCAACGTTCTAACATCGAGAGCACGCACTAAATTGATCGTATTCGTAACGCGACCACTTCTGGAACATCTCTCGAATGACACCGACGTTCTAAACGAATCTAGGCTTCTTAAGCAATTTGTGGAATTTTACTGCGTTTCCCCTGAGTCGCTTCAGTTAGGTTTCATCAAGGACGGTGCCGCAGTTCAACGAGACGGTATTTTGAGAAGAAGGTGATTTTTAGGACTGGTGTTAAAGGCGTTACCGACGTCACGGGAGGCAGGATTTTTAAAGCTTATTCGCAAGCTCAATAAGAGTCTCAGGAATTTCTTCACCGTGTGCGCGCATTCGCTCGATCCGGCGCTCAAGTCTCAATCTTAATGCCCTTGCCAGTTTGGGCCGATCGATTCCTTCTCTTTCGAGAATTATTGAAGCGCTCTCAGCGTCCATATCTTCGTTGGCTGGTAGTAATCTATCGATGATACTGTCAACCTCTTCTTCCGTCGGCAAATTAGGGTTGTTTTTCATAAAAAGACTCCTGTAAAAGCGAATGGCGCAAGTTGAGGAATTATCAACCTGCGCCGCTGGCGAATTCGGACCATTGTCAGTCTGTATGGTCTGTAGGTAACGGCCCGCTTTATTTTCTTTCCCGGTTTAGCGCATCGCGGCACGTAAAAGAAGAGTTTTTCCACACCCTGCAAGCGATTGTTTCAAACTTTATTCTTAAGTAGCTCACTTTATTTTTAAGTAGCCAACTTTAATTCTTCTGATCAATAATCAGGATGACAATTTCGATTGCGTTAGAGACGCATCGGCATCACGATATATTTATACTCTTTACTATCGTCGGACACTGGTTTTAATTCCGCCTGCGAATTCGCGTCCTTAAATTCAAACGCCACCTTCTCAGACCCGACCACGCCCAAAAACTCCTGCAAATACTGAGCGTTGAAACCAATATCAGTGTCGTCGCCGGCGTAATCGGTTTCGACAATCTCCCGCGCTTCGCCTTCGTCCGAGTTCTGCGCGCTGATCAATAACTGTTCTTTGCTCAAGTGAAAACGAATCGCATGTGATCGATCGTCTGCCATCAGCGCGACCCGGCGAACTGCCTGGCTCAACGCCGCGGTATCGAACGTAGCGGAGCGATCGTTGTTCTTTGGCATTACCATTTCATAATTCGGAAATTGACCCGACAGCATTCGCGAAATCAACAAGCGCACTCCGAGTTGAAAATAGACGTGATTCTCGTCGGCGCCCAGATTCACATCGCCGTCAAAGTCGCTAGTCAACTTCGTTAATTCAGCCAGCGTCTTTCGCGGAATTAAGACATCCAGATCAGCAGCGGAACCAGCGACCCCATGAGTCAGCGACGCGAACGCGAGACGGTGTCCGTCGGTTGTCACCATCTTCACACCTTTCGCGTCGAGTTCGAACTTAGCGCCGGAGAGCGTGTAACGGCCCTCTTCCTGTGTAATCGCAAAAATAGTTCTATCAATCAGATTCTTCAGCACCGCCGCGGAAAGCTTCAACGGCGTCGACTTGAACGTGGGCAACTCTGGAAAGGTCTCTTTAGAAATTCCCGGGAGCCGGAACTTGGATCGATCACACTCGACTGTTACCCAATCGTTTTCTTCCCGCTTGAAACTGACAGGCGCGTCGGGAAGCAATCTAGCGATGTCGAATAATTTACGGGCCTGGACACATATAGCGCCCTGAGTTTTGATCGATTCAGCTTCAGCATCACATCGAATTGTGACATCGAGATCCGTAGCGCTAATCCTAACGGCGTTCTCCCCAGCGGATTCGATGAGAATGTTGGCCAGTACTGGAATAGTATTCTTACGCTCAACAACTCCTTGAACGTAAGACAATTCCTTTTGCAGCGCTCCCCGCGCAATCACAAATTGCATTTATCAACTCCTACTCATTGGTTCGCTCGTGTATATCATAAACGACTTCCGTTATTCACACGACAGTTTCCGAGAATTAATATTTGAATCGTATGTAGTTATTTAGTAATAAGCAGTAGGTGTTGTGATTCTGTGGAACGTCAAAAGGTGTTTGACTTTTCAGTAGAAGTTCCTGTGAATCGTAATCTGGTTTTCAGTGACACTCCGCTCTCCTGATATTTGTTCATTGTATTCACAGTCACGAATTTTCTTTTCCACAACCCGCTGTGAAAAAATGCCGCTAGCTACCAATGCTCTCAGTTAATCTTCTCACGATCGTCTCCATCTCTTGATCGGTTTCCAGTAACTGATTAATCTTCTCGACCGAATGAATGACGGTGGTGTGGTGCTTACCTCCGAAGTGTCTGGCGATCTCTGGATAGCTCTTATTCGTCAGTTTCTTACATAAATACATCGCTACTTGTCTCGGCACTAAAACCTGACGCATGTTTGAACGGGCCTTCAAATCATCGAGAGATATCTTATAAAAGTCCGCCACGATTCTTTGAATCAGCGGAATGGTTACAGAGCCGCTATCAGCTACCTGTGCAACATTTCGTAACGCATCCTGCGCCAGGGTTTTCGTTAATGGTACACCGCGAAGAGACGCCATCGCCAACACACGGATGAGCGCTCCTTCCAACTCACGTACATTGTGCTTGCTGGTGGTGGCGAGAAATAAAGCCACGTCATCGGGAAGCTTAAGCCCCTGGATCTCGGCCTTTCGCCGCAGTATCGCAATCTTGGTCTCCACGTCAGGCGGCTCAATGTCGGCGATAAGTCCCCACTCAAACCGAGAGTGCAAACGCTCTTCTAACTCCGGAATGTCGCGCGGCGGACAATCTGATGTCAACACGATTTGCTTTTGGCCATCATAAAGAGCATTGAACGTATGAAAGAACTCTTCTTGGGTACGTTCCTTACCAGCGATGAACTGAATGTCGTCAATCAACAGAACATCGATGGACCGATATCGCTCTCTAAAGAGTCGAGTCTTATCATAACCATAACGAATGGCGGTGATCAGTTCATTCATGAATCGCTCGATTGAGAGATAAGCGACCTGCAACTCGGGGCGCACAGTCTTGATGGCGTGACCGGTCGCTTGAATTAGATGAGTCTTGCCGAGCCCGACTCCGCCGTAAAGATAAAGAGGGTTATAGGTTTGACCAGGTCCTTCCGCCACAGCCTTGCTGGCCGCGTGCGCAAACCGATTGCATGAAGCCACAACGAAGTTTGAGAAAGTATACTTGTCATTGAGCGAAGTGGGAATTGTCTCGATAAGATCCGCTATGGCGCCAGCTTCCTCCTTACAGCCGTCATGTGCTGTACCTAATCCAGGCGCAATCCCAGATGGAGGGCGAGTTTCTGGTTCAGACATCGAAGACGCGAACCATTGAATTGTGTATTGGTCGAGCGAGAGTTCGCGGAGAGACTCATTAATTAGATCGCCGTAGTTCGCGATCACCCATTCCTTGACGACAATGTTGGGCGCACAGAAAGTAAAGGTGCGGTTCGATACGGATGTGGTAATCGTGAGCGGCTTAAACCACGTCTCAAAGGTCTGTTCTGGAATTCGTTGCCGTAAACACGCCAACAGCATGCTTTCAGCGGGGGGTGCTTCGGTTTGCATGAGCCAATTATTTATACTACTTGATACAATCTCTGCGTGATGTCTTCCTCGTCTGAACGGCCGGAAGCGTGACCCTACCATAGACACCCGATGCAAACAAGAAAAACAGGAATGATTTTGCCCTAGGGCGCTAGGGAGAGGCTTGGAGCGCCGTAAGCCCCGGAAATGCTGTTCGGTCCGCGAATGAGATAATGACATGCCGAGCGGAGATTCCTACACGTAAACACGATCAGCACGCAAGCGATATAAAGGAAAATAACGTGTTGTATCAACCGGTAGATGCTAACTGAGTTCCCGCCTGGCCGCGGTCGATTATCATATGAAACAGTCGATCCAAATCAGGCATGTCGTAGTATTCAATTTCGATGCGGCCTGGACGATCAGAACGGGACGGAAGGATATGCACCTGAGTTGCAAGATGCCGCCGCAGTTTAGCCTCGGCTGCTCTGACGTTGGGATCGAGTTGCGCAGCTGTGGCGCGCCTGCGAGCTGGCTTTGCCGGTTGTTCAAGGTGTCGAACGCGCCTTTCAGTTTCGCGTACTGACCAACTGTGCTTTACGATTTTCTGCGCGAAGCGTCGTTGGGTTGCAGGATCCTGCACTCCGAGCAATGCACGCGCATGGCCAAACGAGAGCCTCTCTGTCTCAATGAGTTCCTGAATCTCCGCCGGCAATCTCAGTAATCGAAGGTAGTTCGTGACAAACGTTCGATCCCGTCCAACGCGTCGGGCGACTTCCTCCTGCGTCAGACCTAACGATTCGATCAGTCTCTTGTATGCGCTTGCTTCCTCTACTGGATTGAGTTCGGCCCGCTGTATGTTTTCGATGAGGGCAAGTTCGAGGAGTTTCTCATCGGGAATGTCGCGAACAATCGCCGGCACCCGGGTTAGTTCGGCGAGTTGCGCAGCTCGCCAGCGGCGTTCACCAGCCACAAGCTCGAATAGTCCACCAACCGGTCTGACTAGAAGTGGCTGAATTATGCCCGTAGTGCGAATGGACTGCGCGAGTTCGTTAAGCTTGGCCTGATCGAAAGTTGTGCGAGGTTGTTGACGTCCTGGCCGGATTAGATCGGTTTCGATTTCGCGTACTTCGTCACTGTCCGCCAGCGACGGACCTGTTGAGATCAACGCGCTCAATCCCCGACCCAAAGGTCGCTTGTTCATTAGCAATAACCTCCTGTGCGAGTTGCAAGTATGCTTCGGCTCCGCGCGACCGCGGATCGTATTCGTTGATTGGCATTCCATGGCTAGGAGCCTCTGCCAGCCTGACGTTGCGCGGAATGGTTGTCTCAAATACTAATTCGCTATAAAAGCTCCGCAGGTCAGCGGCAACCGCTGCTGCCAGGTTTGTTCGTTCATCATACATGGTGAGCAAGAGGCCTTCGATTTTGAGGAAAGGATTCACCGCCCGTCGCAATCGCGAAAGCGTGTTAAAGAGTTCTGACACTCCCTCCAGCGCGTAGTATTCGCACTGCACGGGGACGAGGAGAGAATCAGCAGCTGCGAGTGCGTTCACAGTGAGCAGGTTTAGTGCCGGCGGACAGTCTAATAGCAGGTAATCGTATTGATTTTTGATGGGAACAATGGCCTCTCTAAGAATGATGTCGCGGTCAGGAGTGTCGATTAGTTCGATTTCGGCCCCCGCGAGGTTTCGGTCTGACGGCACCAGGTCAAAACCGAACTTCGTTGATTGTGCGATCGCGCTTAGAGGACGTTTTAAGAGCAGCGCGTGATATATCGTTTTGCTGAGAGTGGCCCGATCGAAGCCGAGACCGGACGTCGCGTTTGCTTGCGGGTCTACATCGATCAGAATAACCGACCGATCAAGCTGAACTAGTGCGGCGGCGAGATTGACGGCTGTCGTCGTTTTGCCGACGCCGCCCTTTTGATTTGCGATGGCTACAGCTTTTCCCACTGTTTCCAACAGCGGACAGTAGCATAGTTGCGAATTCAGTGCTACTTGGTTTTTGAGCCGTAATGTTCAGGATGTTTCACGTGAAACAGTCCTTGCATCCAAACGAGGAGGAAGGTTTCACGTGAAACATCGTTGCTCTTGCTGTCCGGCAGTTAAATGGACCAGCAGATGTGACAACGCCGCCGGTGTTAACCCGGGTATCCGCCTCGCTTGGCCAAACGTTTGCGGCCGGGCTCGTTGAAGTCTCTCAACCATCTCGTGCGACAGACTGGCTACTCGTTTGAATTTGAAACCTTCCGGAACCCGCAGCGAATCGTGCTGATAAAGTCGTTGGTTGGTTGTAGTTTGCGCGCGCAAATAACCGGCATAGAGTATGTCTGCTAATGCTGATTCCAAGTCGGCCAATGGTAAGTCACTGACGCCGGCAGGCAACAGGTCGCGAATAGTCTCGGGAGTGATATAGGGACGCAGGGCCAGTTGAGCTAACGATATGGATTCGCCCAACTCCTGGCCAGTAAGAGTTTTGATGAGTTGATATTCACCATCCCGTCGGCTGATCTTCTTCCCGTGCAGAATCGATCGGATTGACGCTAGGCGAGCCCGCTTCGTATTGAACTCTTGCCACTGCTCGTCACCGACTAGACCCAATTCGCGTCCCACCGGCTCTAGCCGACTATCAGCATTATCGTGCCGCAAGAGCAGCCGGTGCTCCGAGCGTGACGTAAACATGCGATAAGGCTCGTCGACGCCGTTACTAATTAGATCGTCGATTAGGACGCCGATATAAGCTTGTTGCCGATCAAGGCGCAAAAGAGGTCTCTTCGTGCCGGAAAGCGCCGCGTTGATTCCGGCAATTAAACCTTGACAAGCAGCCTCTTCGTATCCCGTAGTCCCGTTGATTTGACCCGCTAAAAAGAGACCCTTAATACACGCCGTCTCAAGAAATGGCGTAAGTTCTTTCGGGTCCACAAAATCGTATTCGATCGCATAACCGGGGCGAATGATTTGAGCCGCTTCAAATCCAGGGACAAGGCTAACCAGTTCTTGCTGGAGCTGGGCAGGTAGCGAAGTCGAGAACCCGTTGAGATAAACTTCATTCGTGTTGTACCCTTCAGGCTCCAGGAAAAGCTGGTGGCGGGTTTTCTCCGGGAACTTAACGACTTTGTCCTCTATCGACGGGCAATATCGCGGGCCGACGCTGGTGATTTGTCCTGAGTACAAAGGTGACTCGTGGAGATTTCGTCTAACAGCTTCGTGAAGGCGTTCGTTCGTGAAGCCTATATAACAATCCAACTGTTCTTGCGTGATCTGCTCTGTTGAAAATGAAAAGGGCACGGGTCTTTCATCCGGCGGTTGTCGTTCAAACGCGTCCCAATCAATCGTTCGACCGTCAAGGCGCGGTGGGGTACCCGTCTTCAGACGCCCAAGGCGAAAGCCGAGACGCTTTAATGCTTCAGCGAATTCGATGGCGGCCGGCTCTCCCGTTCTGCCTCCGGAATAAGTCCGGCGGCCTGTGTGTATTTGACCATTAAGAAACGTGCCAGTAGCAATAACGATTGCCTTAGCAGCGATACGTCGAGTGTCTTGCAGTTCGATCCCGACCGCGCAGTTTTCTTCGATTATTAGGCTCGTTACGACGCCCTGACGCAGACTTAGATTGGGCGTCGCTTCAAGGGTGCGGCGCATCTCAAGCCGATACAGAGTGCGATCGGCCTGCGCACGAGGGGCACGCACTGCCGGCCCACGAGAACGATTAAGCAAGCGAAATTGAATTCCCGTACGATCAATCACACGGCCCATAATTCCGCCGAGAGCATCGATTTCTCTTACCAAGTGACCTTTGCCAATTCCGCCAATCGCGGGGTTACAGGACATTTGACCGATGAGGTCGAGGTTGAGCGTAACAAGCCCGGTTCTGGCGCCGAGCCGAGCCGCTGCTGAAGCAGCTTCGCAGCCAGCGTGACCAGCGCCAATCACGACCACATCGAATGATTCGTCAAAAACCATAGTTAGAACCCCGACTTACTTGCCGATACAGAAGGTTGAGAATATCTCACCCAACATCTCATCCGGAGTCGTCTCTCCAGTGATTTGTCCAAGATACCGCAAGGCGCGGTGAAGACCAACCAGGACAAGTTCTTCGCTCGCTCGTTTCTGAAGCAAGCTCGCGGATGACGACACTGCGTCGTGGGCACGTTGCAGTAGATCTTGATGACGCGCATTCGTAATAAGCAGGTCTTCTCCGTTCATAGCGCCGTGGGTGAACTGTGCAAGGACGGAGGCCTGCAAATCATCCAGGCCAGCACCAGTCTTAGCCGAGCAAGAAACGATCGCGGAGGCGCGACCAATGAGAGGTTCGTCCGCCAATCGGGCCGGTGAGAAAGTCTCAAGGTCATTCTTATTTAGGGCTACCACATGACGGTGATCGCTTGCCTCGATCAACGCGTTTCGATCATTGTCTGTAAGTGGCTGCGATCCATCGATCACAATGATCAGCAGATCAGAATCTGCCGCCTCGCGCTTGGTTCGATCGACACCTAACGCTTCGACATGGTCGCTCGAGACACGAAGTCCGGCCGTGTCGGTGAGCGCGAGGGGTATCCCTGCCATTCCAATTGACTCTGTAATAACATCTCTCGTTGTGCCGGGAACCTCGTGCACGATGGCGCGATTGCGTCCCAGTAAGCTATTGAATAGACTAGACTTGCCGGCATTCGGACGACCCACCAGAGTTACGCGTAGCCCTTCGCGCAAAAATCTTCCGCGTTGAAAAGTTGCAGCCATCTCTTCAAAGCGCGCCTCGACCTCGGACAAGGAAGAAAGCAATTGATCGTGCTCCGTGATTGGCAGATCGTCTTCGACGAATTCCAGTGACGATTCAAGGCGCACGATGATCTTGAGCAACTCGTCTTTGAGCGGTTGGAGTGCGTGCGATAGTTCACCTTTCATTTGCCGCGTTGCTTGACGAAGGGCGTTATCAGTTTGCGCCTCGATAAGATCGCGTATCGCTTCCGCCTCACTCAAATTCATTCGGCCGTGCGTGACGGCGCGTAAAGTGAATTCGCCGGGCGTCGCCATACGCGCGCCGAGCGCCAACGTCGCGTCGATGATGGCGCGCAGCAGAAGCGGAGAACCGTGACAATGGAACTCCACCACATCTTCGCCGGTGAAGGAACGTGGTGACTTGAAATAACAAACGAGGGCTTGGTCGAGCGTTGTTCGCGTGTTTGGGTCGATAAGATTTCGAAGCGTCATTAGGTTCGGCAATGGATTGAAATCATCGGAACCAACGAGCGCTCGCATAACGCCAAGCGACTGAGAACCACTCAAGCGAATTACACCGATGCCGCTACGACCGGGAGGCGTCGCTAACGCGACAATTGTATCGTTTGGTTCTGGCACGATGGAGTTAGCTTACTACTGGATGAGGAGTGCAGAAAAGTTACTTGAGCGCGACTCGCAAGCGGCGCGCGTGACCTTCGCCGATAGATTCGGTAACGAGATCTGCGTCTTCCGCGAGGGCGAGATGAATAATACGGCGTTCGCTCGCGTCCATTGGCCCAAACACGAAGGGTGAGGATGTGTTTCGCACCTGGCGCGCGGCATGATCAGCCATTGCGCGCAACTCGGACTCTCGCGCAGCGCGATAGTTATTTGCATCGCAAACGATGCGTTGGCCCTTTGGCAGATCGCGGCCGTATGCCTGGTTGAGGATTTGCTGGAGCGCATCGAGCAACTCGCCACCCTGATTTAGAAGTAAGCTACTATCTGGGCCTTCGATCGAGAGCGTGCAGCCGAGATCGGTTTGCGATGCCGAGGCGCGCACGTCGAAGCGCGCACCTTCGAAGATTGAGTTGAGTAATTGCTCAGACTGTTCACAAACGTCGTTCATTGTATGTGTGACGGATTCTACCGTAATGCGCGAGCAGACAAAAGCACGACAGAGCCGCCAGGCGTGCCTAACGACTCTGTCTGTTGTGCAGGGAACTATCGATAGTGCGAGTCTACTTGTTGTAGACCATCGTTGAATCGCTGGGACCGCGCTGCGATTCAC
>DASQYL010000265.1:0-9929 GCA_035639235.1 Pyrinomonadaceae bacterium
GCCGTTGAGATTCGGATGCTGCGTTAAAACCCCGCGGACCAACGTTTGGGCCTGTTTGATTTCGCCGCGATAAAAAAGAAGTTGCGCACGCACGCCGCGCAGCAGCGGATTGTCGGGCTCAACCGATGCGGCGCGATCGACCTCGCGCATCGCTTCGTCGTGCCTGCCTTGATAAAGCAAGATCAACGCCCGGTTATAACTCACGACCACGAATGCGGCCGGATCTAGCTGGACCAGACGATCGTAGCTCCGCAATGCGCGATCGTATTCACCGTCGAGCCGGTGCAGCGTCGCCTTCACAAAATGGACGACACCTTCATTCGGCATCTCGCGCCGCGCGCGCGCGACTTCTTCGCGGGCCTTCCGTTTTTGTCCGCGCCACAGGAGGATAAACACCATTAGCATACGCGCTTCAATGAGCGCTCCGTCGATTGTGAGCGCGCGGGTGAAAGCCGCTTCCGCGCGCTCGAAATCTTCAGCGCCACCCAATCCTTTGAATACACGATTGACATGACATGCGCCCAGGCCGTCATAAGCCAACGCAAATTCGCGATCCAATTCGATCGCCCGAGTAAAGTGCGCAATCGCCGCATCGCAATCGTTGGCAGCCACCGTGCGAAAGATAAATCGCGCAAAGCGATCGCGGCCACGAAGATATTCCTGATAAGCCTCGGCGTTGACCGTCGCCGGCTGGGCCAGGTCTTTTTCTTCATCGGCAGTCAATTCAAGTCGCAGTCCGTCGACAATGCGCTTCGTAATGTCGTCCTGAATCGTAATTATGTCTTCAGCGGTTGCGTCCACGCGATCGCTCCAAATGATTTCGCCGCTGTTCACGTCGAGCAATTGCGCGTTCACCCGAAAGTGTCCGGCGACGGCCAGAAAGCCGGCCGACAAGACCGCATCCACGCCTAATTCGCGTCCCACAAGCGGAGGATCGGCGGCCACACCTTGATATTTCGACATGACCGATGACGGTCTCACGACCAGCGATCGAATACGAGCGAGTTCCGTGATCACCGCATCGGCCAACGCGAATTCATAAAAGCTCGCCGCCGGATCGTTGTTGAGGTTTTTGAACGGCAACACTGCCAAACTTTTCTTTTCTTTGTCCGCAATCGTCGTCGTAAGTGATTGATGGGGCGCATCGGTCTCTTGGCGTGAAGCGAATTGCGGCGAAGTCGTTGACGTTTCCTTGCCGCCGCTCATTTTCCGCAGCCAACGCATCGCCCGCGAAAGCGAGCTGCCGCCCGCAAGATGACGCGGCGCTGCGGCCACATCCATCGCTGCGCCTTCCGACAATTCGCGCAGGATCTTGCGCAAATCGTCCCGCAGTTCATCGACTCGCTGATATCGATCGCGCGGCTCTTTCTGCATTGCGCGATCGAGAATCTGCTGGAGTCGCACGGGCGTCGTGCTCGGACGCATCTCGGCCAGCGTCTTCGGTTGATCGTAAAGCACCGCGTGCCGCACGTCGATGGTCGTCTTGCCACGAAACGGCCACGTGCCGGTTAGCATCTCGTAGAGCAACACACCTGTCGAAAAAATGTCGGCGCGCGCATCGACTTTGTCACCGCGCGCCTGCTCGGGGGCCGCATAAGTCGCCGTGCCGTAGGGCACGCCAACTTCCGTCAATTCAGTTTGATGAATACCGGCGGCCGTGGCTTGTTGTTCGTCCATCAACTTGGCGAGTCCGAAATCGAGAATCTTGACTTGGCCGCTTTCGGTCACCATTACGTTCCCCGACTTGATGTCGCGATGCATGATGCCCCGCGCGTGCGCCGCCGAGAGCGCATCCGCCACTTGAATTCCAATTCTTAGCGCGCTGTCGAGTTCGAGCGGCCGCCCGTTGCAAAGCTGGCGCACATTCTTGCCTTCGATGAATTGCATCGCGATGTAATGCAGCCCGTTCGCTTCGTCCATGTCGAAGATCGTGCAGATGTTCGGATGATCCAATGCCGACGCCAGCTGCGCCTCGCGTTCGAACCGCTTCAGGTTGGCCTCTTTGACCGTGAGTTCTGCAGGAAGAATCTTGAGTACGACCGTGCGCCCTAATTTTTGATCGACAGCTTTATAAACTGTGCCCTGTCCGCCGGCGCCAAGCTTGTGCGTGATTTTATAATTTCCGAAAAGCTGCCCGATCATCGCGGGCGTATTCTAGTGCAGAAGCGAAGTCAGTACCATCCCCGTCAGGGGATGGATCAATCAGCCCTTTGAGGTAACGACATGACCCATCCGCTCACGCGGATGGTACTGACTCGCCTCTCACAAATGATCCAAACGTCCGCCGTCGATTCTCACCTCCGCTCCCTGGACAAACTCCGCATCGTCAGAAGCCAGGAATGCGATCACGGCGGCGATGTCTTTCGGTTTGCCGACGTCGTGTTGCTCGATCTTCTCCTGGCCTGATTTCACATTCGGATTTTCCCAGAGCATCGGCGTATCGACTGCGCCCGGCAGAATACAGTTCACGCGAATTCCCTTGCGCTTGCCTTCCAGAGACGCCGAGCGCGTCAGCGAAACCAGCGCGGCCTTCGCCGCCGCATACGGCGCGACCAGCGGTTCTGTTTCGACGGCGTGAATGCTTGAGACGTTCACGATCGCGCTGCCCGCTTTCATATGAATAAAGGCCTGCTTGGTGAAATAGAACGCGCCCAGAAGATCGACGCGCAGCACGCCCACCCAATCATCGGTGGTTAACTCTTCAATCGGTTTGAAGACCATCAAGCCGGCGTTGTTCACGATGACATCCACGCGTCCGAACTTTTGCATCGTTTGCGCGACTGCGGCTTCAACTTGTGATTCCTCGGCAACGTTGCACGCCACCGCCAGTGCGTCGGGCGCGCCCGCGGCGCGAACTTCTGTGACGGCCGCTTCAGCTTTGTCCTGATGAAGATCGGCGATGACCACGCGCGCCCCTTCACTGGCGAAGCGTTTTGCCGTCGCCAATCCAATCCCGCTGGCCGCGCCGGTGACGATCGCTACTCGATCGGTAAATCTCATTTCGATTGCCCCTCGCCGACATCCGACGGCGCGTTTGTCTCTCGCACCTGTTCCTCTTTTTCCTCGTCGCGATTTTCGACGGCCCATTCGCTTTGGCTCTCGCGCGGCATGACCACTGGAACGCGCAGGCAGACGCTCTGCGTCGGCAAGACCTCGCGCCAATCTTCGATCAACTGTTTGTACGATTCGCCGACCGGCCTGATCTTTCGATCGAGATCGTAAAGCCCGACCGGCCAGAGGCGATTGTTCTTCTCGCGCAGAGCCGTGTCCCAATCGATTTGATCGGTCAGCGAATACCAGGTGAAGCCCACGATGGGAATGCCGTCGTTGCGCACGCGCAGGACGTTGGCCCACTCTTTCCACAACCAGTTCACGGCTTCGTCGCCCGCGGGTCCCTGGGCCAGGTTCGTCTCGGTGTGCATCACCGGCAACCTGTACCGGTCATAATACTGATAAGTCAGTTCGTAATAGCCGAACACTTCGCCGGCCGGGCGCGTCGATCCGTCTTTCGCCACGCGATGTTCGTTCGTGATGTAGTAATCGTTCCCCATGATGCTGTGGTGCTTGAGGTTGTTATCGAGAAAAAAATGGTACTCGTCACGCGTCATGCCGTTGTCCATGATGTATTCGTACATTTCTGAATCGACGCGCCGGCCGTAATTCAAATCGAGCGAAAGAAAGCGCTCGGCATTCATGACCTCGGCCGAGTTAATCGCTTCGGGATTGTCGGCATGGTGATACTCGGTCGATTCGCTCTGAATAAAGATCGCGTCGGACCTGACTTCGAGGATTGCCTCCATCGCCAGCACGTTTGCCTTGACGATGTACTTCAACGCAGTCACGAAATCTTTGTCGCTCTTCAGTTGTTCATTCCACCAACCAAACCGCGCTGAGAACAGCGCACAGATATACATCTCGTTGATCGGCGTGTACAGCTGCACCCACGGGTAACGCTTCGCGAACGCGCGCGCGTATTTCGCAAACAGATCGGGGAAATCCGGATTCTGAAAATTGCCGATCCAGTCCGGCACGCCGAAGTGACAAAGGTCGGCAATGGGAACGATGTTGCGCTTGTGCAGATCGCGATAAGCTTGATCGCTGAACGACCAATCGAACTTGTCCGGGCCCACGTAGGCCTGATAAAGCGGGATGCCGTAACGCAGGAAACTAATCCCGATCTCGTCCACCAGGGCAAAATCTTCCCGCCACCTTTGGTAATGGCCACAACTTTCGAGTTCATCAACCCGCGTCCGGCCACCGTCGATGGTCGGCGAAGAATTCTCGATGCCGGTCGCGAACATGAATGAAGGCGAAACTTTCGGCATAGCCTCACTGTCGCTTGGCTTTGCAAAGTAAGCGTGGCGATTTGATTGAAGATTTATGTCGGTACCCAACTGCGGTAGCGGGTGGGTCATCCGCCATGTCAGTACCACCTGCGGTAGCGGGTGGGTCATCCGTCATGTCAGTACCACCTGCGGTAGCGGGTGGGTGTATGATTCCGCCCCGTGTGGAACGAAACAGACTTCCCGCTCGGCTATCTAATCACGTTCCGCTGCCGTGGCACCTGGCTGCACGGTGATGAGCGTGGCTCAACTGATCGACATCATCACGTTTATCGAGCACCACACATTGCGCCAAATCGGCAATGGCACGCCTTCAATCGCGGCATCCTCAAATTTGATCCGGTTACTTTGACTGCCAAACAGCGCGACAGCGTTGAACGCGCAATCACCGAGACATGTGAGCATAGACGTTGGCGATTACGTGCATTGGAGGCACAGACTAATCACGTTCATGTCGTTGCCTCGATTGGGGAAACCAAACCCGCGCTGGCCTTAAATGCATTCAAGGCGAATGCTACTCGCCAAATGAGGCAAGACGGCAATTGGGCAGATGACGTCAGCCCCTGGGCTGATAAGGGCAGCGAACGATATCTATGGAATGAGCGAAGTTTGACGCTTGCGGTTGATTACGTATTGAATGGACAAGGTGGACCGCTACCGGACTTTGATTGACCCACCCGCTACCGCAGGTGGTACTGACGTGATCCCGCTACCATTGACGGAACCGCCTGCTGAGCACTCCCCCGCGCTCCCTGTGACTTGGATCACACTAAATCTTCCATCCACCATTGACTTTCCGTCACCCGCGGTCTAAGCTTCGCGGCATTCATTCAGTCGATTTGTTGCGCGCGGTCGCGGTGCTCAGAGGGGCCAGTTCCGCGAACCGTTCACCCGGTCATACTTAGTCGTAGTTCAATCGCAAAGCGCAGAGTCCACTGCCTCTCAGCATTTCGTCCTCCGCGTCTTTGCTTCAATAGTTCGCGCAGTTTGGAAGGAAGCTCGCCCAATGCCCCGTTCCGCACGCCCCACGCCTCATCACCCTCAGAATGGTTGTAAAGTTTCTACTGCATACCGCCTTCCGCGTACTGCCCACTTCTCCCGCGGCTTCGTCCGCCTGAAGGCTCTCTTTGCTCTCTGCTCTTTGCTCTTGGCTCTTTGCGCTTTGCCGCTGGTGCTCGCCAGCCCCCGCTTCGCCGAAGTCCGCAACGCACCGCTGTCGATTAGCTCTTATAAGAAAGTCTTCGCAAGTCGGAAAACGCGCGGCTTGACGCCGACGCCATTTACCGCAGGCACAGAGAAGGACTTCTTTCAGAACGGCGACATGACTAGCGGCACTAATTACAGTCCGAGTGGTCTGCCCTCAAATACGAACGATGTCTTGCTCACGACAAGCACCACGGCGCTGCTAATCAGCGGCGCCAATCGTGCTATGGGAACGCTCAATCAGACGAACAACACGTCTTATTCAATAAACAACAACTCGGGTACGAATAACAGCACTCTTACTCTCGGCGGCGGGGGAACAACAGATTCCATCACGGGATCAAATGGCGCTGACCTTATCTTCCTTGGCGGAACATCGTCGACTCTGACGATTAGCGGAACCGGCAGTGGCGGTAAAACACTCGGAGTCGCTCTCGCAGCAAACGGAAACTTTGATGTCGCGAATTCCGGCGCTGCGTTGACTATAACTTCCATAGTATCTGGAGCGTTTAGTCTTACAACCGGCACAACATCCACCGGAAATATTGGGACCACGATTGGCGGAAAGAATCTGACGACGGGGACCAATACGGCGCTTACCTTTAGCGGCTTCAATGGTTCCACCGCCCCGTTGACGATTCTCGGCGGAGGCAGCGTGAGCCTTGCCAGCACAAATTCCGTGACGGTGACGACTACCACACCGTTGGGAGTCGGCGATTACATACTCATATCAAAAGGTGTCTCAGGATCCGTAACAGGAACGGCGCCAAGTTCTCTAACGGTCAACGGCAGCGGACTCGCGAGCGGCACGAGTGCTGTACTTCAAATCACCGGCTCGCAACTTGTCCTGCACGTGACGATCAATAAGTATCGCAGCAAGACGAGCGGCAACTGGAATGCAACTTCGACATGGCAATCTTCGAGCGACGGTGGCTCAACTTGGGTTGATGCGACGGCAACGCCGACGAGCACCGACGACACGATCGAAATTCAGAGCGGCCACACAGTCACCGTCACGGCCAACGTAACGGCGGATCAAGTGACGGTTGATTCGGGCGGCACTCTCACCGTAAACGCCGGCGTCACATTGAGTCTGAATGACGGCGCGGGCACTGACCTGATCGACAACGGAACGCTGACTCTTCCGGACACCGCAGTCGTAGGTGGCGCGGGAACTGTCGCGATCAACGGCACGGTGAATATCGCATCGAGCGATGCGACTGACGGACTCGCAGCCGGCATCTCTGCGTCATTCACTCTGAACTCCGGCAGCACGGTCAACTTCAACGGCACGGGAGCGCAGACAGTCGGCGCGCACGATTACTACACGCTCACGGTGAGCAGCCGCGCCAGCGGGACTGTCACGTTCGGCAGCGGCACGATCGGGATCTTCACTTCGTTTAATCCCGCCAGCGGAGTCACCTACGCTTTTAATTCGGGCAACGCGATCGAATACAAGCTAACCGGCCTGACAGGATCGAGCACGACGACTTTGCCGCCGGCGTTCACGCATTACAACGGCCTCAAGAGTAACGAGCCGGGCAATACTCTCGGGCCGAGCGGATTGATCGTCGATGCGACTTTGGAAGTTGCGCAGGGCACATTCAGCAGCGCCAGCGATTACAACAACGTCTTGATCGATTCCGGCGCGACCCTGACGCTGACCAACGACATTACGGTCAGCGGCAATTGGACGAACAACGGCACGCTCACGCACAACAATCACAAAGTCACTTTCGACGGCACCGGCGCGCAGACGATCGCGACGGGCGGCACGGGCGCTGGCAAGAGTTTCGCGGCCGTCGCGATCACCAAGGCGAGCGGCACAGCGACGCTCGCGGGCGACTTGAGCGACACGTCGCTGACAATCACTTCCGGCACTTTCGATCAAGGCGCATCGTTCAATCTCTTAAGCGGCGCGATTACGGTCAGCGGCGGCGCAACCTGGCGAGACGTCGGCAGCGGCAACGTCACGCTTTCCGGCGGCGTGTCCAATGCCGGCACGATCAATATCAACAGCGGCACGGATGTTTGCGGCGAGACGCAATCGATCACGATTGGATCGAGCGGCGGACAACAGGCGTGGTCCGGCATCGGCACTTTTGTAGTTAAGGACGTACACGTGGCGAACCAGGGCGGCACAGCCTTGATTCACGTCGAGAACGGCGTCAGCGACGGCGGCAATGGAGTGAATTGGATCTTCACGCCGGCGACTTGCACCGGCAGTACGCTCTATACATGGAACCCGCCGGCGCCGGGGTCTGATTCGAATTACACGACGGCAATTAATTGGACCCCAACGCGCACCAGTCCAAATCAGGACGACGTGTTGGTCGTCGACGGCGCCGTCACCTTGACAACGCACCTCGACAACATCCCGACTGAAACGATTGGGCGCTTCCGCTTCATCAACGGCACGGCGGCCACGCTGTCAACCGGATCGGCGAACACCCTGACAATCAAAGGTGACGGCTCGAATGTAACAGACTTCGATGTCGCCGGTTTTTCGCAGGTGACTTTGTCGGGCAGCAACACTTTGACGATTTCGCTGGCCTCTGGCGCCACCGGGAACATCGACAATCTGCTGACGATCCAGGGTAACGGTAATAAACTGATCGCGACGGACGCGGGTGCGATCACTTTCCCGAATAAGACGATTTGCACCGTGGCTGCAGGCTACAGCGGCAATCCATTCGGCACGGGATCAAGCGGCGACGGCGCGAACGGTTCGGTTGTCTTCACAAGCGGATCGAACTATTTCCACTATGCCGGCAGCAGCCCGTTCGGCGATTCATCTCATAACGTCGTCGTCTTCAACACCGGCAGCACCGCGAACTTCTACACGGCGAGCGGATTGGAAACGAGCGGGCGCACTTACGCGAACCTCGTAATTGGCGACGGTACGAACGCGGTTTCGAGCACCACCAGCGGCACCGGCAATTTCCAGGTTGATAACCTGACGATTAACAGCACCAGTTCCGCGAATTCAAAACTGGAGTACGACGCGACCGGAACTGCGACGATCACGATTCAAGGCAATGTCACTTCGAACGGGGCCGGCGCGAACAATCTGCCCGATCTGTTTCTCAATGCGCCGGGCGGCTTCACCATTAACAAGGCCGGCGGCGGCACGATTACTTTTGGAACCGACGGCAGCAACACGCGCGCGGTGGTGATCGACGGCAGCGGCATAGTTACCAGCAGCACGACGCTGCAACTCAATCGCATCCTGCAACTCGGCCAGGCCAACGTGAACACCAAGACCCTGGCGGTCAACATCGACGGGGCGCTCAACGGCAGTTCGACAGGTTATTTGATCGGCAGCCTGCAAAAGAGCTTCTCGTCGCCTTCCGTGGTTTCGCAAACATTCCAGGTTGGTTCGGCAAACGGTTACGCACCGATCGAGGTCGCGAATGCGAGCGGCACCGGCACGCTGACGATCAGTTCGACGGGCGCCAAACTCGGCGCGATTTCGGGAACGAATGCGTTATCGCGTTATTGGACGATCGCGAACTCCGGTCTTGCGCAAGCCGATCTGACTTTCCATTACAACGCGGGCGACGTTCAGGGCACGGAATCGAATTACAAGTTCTTCCGCTACACGGGCAGCTTCACGCAATTCAATCCGACTTCGCTTAACGCGACGACGCACGTCGCGACGCTGAACGGCGTCACGCAATTCAGCGATTGGACTTTGGCCGAACCGACAGCGGTCAATCCCGGAACAGTCGCATTCGTCGGCGCGCCATACACGACCACGGAAGGCAATGGGACTTCACATCTGTTTACGGTCACAGTCAGTCGCAGCGGCGGCAGCGATGGCGCGCTCGATGTTTCGTACGCAACCTCTGACGGTACCGCCACGGCCGGCAGCGATTACGTAGCGGCCAGCAGCACTCTGCACTGGAATGCGGGCGAGACGGGTAATCGGACTTTCGATATTACCGTCAACGAAGACGCGACCTATGAAGCGAACGAGACGGTAAACATCCTGCTTTCGAATGCGACGGACACGGCCACGATCACGCCGCCAACCCAGACGACCCTGACGATCGTCAACGATGACGCGCCGCCATCGACTTTGGTGGTGAATACGACCGACGACGCCGACAATGGCGCTTGCTTGCCGGCACATTGCAGCCTGCGCGAGGCGATCAACGCGGCGAACTCGAACCCTGACGCGAACACTATCAACTTCAACATTCCGGCGAGCTTTATCTCGGGCGGCGTATTCACGATTCAGCCGGGCTCGGCGCTGCCCACGATCACAACGCCGATGACGATTGACGGCACCTCGCAGACGGCTTTTGTTGGCGGCGGTGGCGACACAAATCCGAATGGACCAGAGATCGTGATCAACGGCGCGCTGGCCGGTCCAGGTGT
>DASQYL010000266.1:0-8931 GCA_035639235.1 Pyrinomonadaceae bacterium
TTGCGCGCCGCGAAGCCGAAGCAGCCAGCCGCGCCAAAGACGAATTCCTGACGACCATCTCGCATGAGCTGCGCACGCCGCTCACGCCGGTCATCGGCTGGATTCACATGATTCGAAATGGCTTGCTGCCGCAAAAAGAGACTGCCCACGGACTGGAAGTGATCGAAAAGAACTCGCATTCGCTGAAGCGTCTGATAAATGACCTGCTCGACATGTCTGCAATTCTCAGCGGCAAAATGCGCATCGAGCACAATCCTATTGGGCTGCAGACCGCGATTCGCGAAGCCGTGGAGATGATGCGCCCGTACGCCTCAACGCACGAGGTGCAAATTGAAATGATACTTGACAGTCAGGATCCGACGGTGACCGGAGATCGCGCGCGGCTGGTGCAGACGTTCGCGAATCTCCTTGATAATGCGGTCAAGTTTTCCACGGCGGGCGGTGTCATTAAGATTAGCTGTCAACACGACGGTGATACTGCAACTGTAAACGTCGAAGACCAGGGCCTCGGCATCAGTTCAGATTTCTTGCCGCTCGTGTTCGAGCGATTTCGGCAGGAAGACGGCTCGAAGACGCGCGCGCACGGTGGCCTGGGTCTCGGTCTCGCCCTGGTGAAGAGTTTTGTGGAGGCGCATCACGGCACCATCGAAGCTGACAGCGCCGGTCACGGACGTGGCAGCCGCTTCACCGTGACCCTGCCGTGCACTGACGCGGCGGAATCTTCTGCGTCAATTACATCGACTGAAACAATCGCCGAGCCGGCGGCTGCGCGACTGATGGTTATCGAAGACGACGCGGACACGTTGGAAATGTTGCGGGCGACCCTCGAAATGCAAGGCTTTCGCGTAACTGCATGTGATTCGGCGAAGGAGTCGTTGCTCATCGCGCAAAATACGTCTGTCGATCTGATTGTCTCGGACATCGGCATGCCCGAGATGGACGGCCTCGAGATGATGCGACGATTACGTGAGTTAGAAAATTATCAGTCAGTGCCTGCGATCGCCCTGACGGGTTATGCGTCGGCTAAGGATGAGAAAGCGGCCCTCACAGCCGGCTTCAACGCGCACGTGTCGAAACCCGTGGATCCAGCCGAATTGATCTCGATGGTGAAAGGCTTATTGGAGAAAAACCAGAGCGCGAGGTAGTCGCCGGATTTTGTCCAAAAGCATTTCACGGCAGCCGGCTCGGCCGCCTGATGTGCGGAAGCGCTCTGCGCTTCCGTTTCTGTCAGCAAAGAATTCGGGGCTCCGCCCGCAAATTGGGCATAGCCCAATCAAAGAGTAGGCTGACGGAAGGCCAAAGGCCTTTCCGCACATCAGGCGGCATAGCCGGAAAACTCCTGGGCAACGGTCGACTAGGTCAATTCACTTGCACGCGACCTCGCCACGTTTTCGATCCCCGCAGACCAAACCACGAAACGCCCTCTTGCACAGCATCGACTTCCAAAATATATTCGCCACGTTGCGCGGGAGCATTCACCACTAAGTTGATCTTGATTGTATCTCCCGGTTGCAAATCCTGCGCTAACGCAACGCGGCCATCGTCGTTCGTGACGACATTTCCCGACGCATCGAGCCAGTGATTGCCGACGGCGATCTGAAAGGGCTCGGCATGCCATAGGCGGCCTTGCCAGCGCACATCGCTGATGTTCTTCAGAGCAACATCGAGAGTCACTCGCGCGTCGCGCGAAAGCGTGACCGGAGGATTGTTGATATCAAGGGCGGCGCGAAAGCCGTTGTCCGGCAGTGGCGCGCGCAGCAGCGGTGGATTGCCGGCGATGTACAACGTGTAAGGTGGCGTCTCGCCAACAATCCGGCAGCGTTCGCAGAAAAGTTTTGTGCTGATCACCAACGCATCGAGCGGCGGCTGTTCTTCGATCGGAAGATGCACAAAGTTCGTCAGCGGCACACCGCGCAGCGCCGCATACCAGTAAGCCTGGATGTAACCCGGGATGCCGGACTCATCCGAAAGATAGATGGGACGACGCGGGTTGGCCATCGCGGGCTCGAAGATCGCCTTTGCATAATCCGCGTCAAAGACATGAAGCCGCCAGGGGGAATTTGCGGCGGCCGCGTACCGCCATTGAAACAGCGCACCCTGGACCAGCGTCAATGTTGCCAGCACAATCAAGATGCGACGACGGAAGCCGGTCTGCGCCAGGCAGTTGACCGCAGGGACTGTCAACACCAACAGAAAGATCGGAACCGGCGAAAGGTGCAGCAGGTGAAATGTCTCGGCCGTTAACGACGCCGGAATGATCGAGACGATCAGGCCGTAGCCGATGAAAGCCCACCATCGATCAAATCCTTTTCGCCACGCCAAGACAGCGCCGAACAACCCAAGCGCGCAGGTTGCGGCCAGCATCAACTCTGTGCCGTGAACGTGGGCCATCTGAAATTCATTTGGATCGCCTGTGACCACCAAACGCCATGGATTGATATTCGAGATATAGTGGCGCAGAAAATCGAAGGCCCATCCTGCTAACGAACTTTCAGATTTGAAATAGGTGATGAGCGAGAAGCGCGCCGTCAATGCGCCGGGATGCCGCGCGTTGAAGATCACGAGCGGCACGAGCGTCACCGCGTACGCTGCCCAGGCGGCGATCAAGCTTTTCCAACCAACGCGCCGCACGAACATAACCAGCCCCAGCGCAAGCAGCGGCGCCAGCAATCTTCCGATTGAATATGAGTATGTCAGCAGCGCCAGTGTGAGCGCGAGTGAAATTAAATCGCGCCACCTCCACTTCGCTTTTTCCGACGCGCGGTGAACTGAGAGGAGAAGCAATGTGACTGCGAGAGGATAAAGGCTGACTTCGACGACGACGCGGCTTAATTCAAACAGCCACGGCGTCAGCAGCGCGGAAAAGATCATGAACAGCACCACCGATCTTCGCCGAGTCATGCGCCACGCCAATAGACCAAGCAATGCCGCGGTAATTAGGCCGCCGAGCGCGCTCAACAAACGCGCGCTGAGAATGCTCGGCCCGCTAACACGATAGATTGCGGCGAGCAGATAAACGTAGACAGGGTTCTTGTATTCGCCGAACGCGCGAAAGTAGAGCGGCCATGCGATGCCAAATTCGTCGCGACCACTTTGCGCAATTGTGTAAGCGTTGTAGGCGATCGAGGATTCGTCAATGAAAAAACCGCGCGGGTTCGACGTCAGATGTCGCGTGTAGATTACTACTCCGATGACGAGCGTGGTCGTGAAGGCAACAACGAAGGCGTATCGTCGAAGAGCGCCACCCATCATTCGCATCCGAGAATCTCAAAAGAATCTACCACAGAGGACACAGAGGAAGATCAATAAGGCTATGACAGCATGAACTAAGTTCGCGTGCCTTACCTCCTTAGAAGCTTTCTTCGTGTGGTTAATTCTACTGATCGTCTTCACGATAAAGATAGATCGAATTGCCGAAGATTGCCTCGGGCGTTTTGTGCCGATACTTGTCAAAGAAATTCACGCGCTCCGACTCGCCCACCTGGCGGCCATGAATGACAGCCGGCACCGTCGAACCGTTGAGAAAGCTTGCGCCGATCGCCGCATAACGGGTGCGCTCCGGTTCGCGGCCTTTGGTATTAGCCAGCAGCAAAGGTTCAACCCCGTAATAATGAAGCAGGAAAAAATCGCCGAGGAAATCCGTGCGCACACGCGTCTCGCCGCGCGCCCGCAGGTAAGCCGCCAACGCGGGCGTATCGTCGCCCCATTCGACATTCGAGTCTGACAGATACCACCAATGCGGTTTGCCGATCGCGAGCTCGTTCATGTAACTCACGTGATTTGGAAATGCGCGCAGGGCTTCGACACTCATCCAACCCATTAACGCAACCGCCGCGACGGCCGCGACGCGCGCTCGCTTCTTTGATTTGAGCATCGACGCGAGCATCGCTCCACTTAAGATAAAAAGAAAAGAATACGCGGGCAGATAATATCGCACGCCAATATTTATGTGACTGAATAAAACATAAACGGTGTAGATGACAAACGGCGCCAGTATCCAAAGAAATTTCTGGTCGCGCATTTTCATCGCACGGAACGCACTCCAAGACAACGCTAATAGTGAAGCGAGCAGAAACGGGATGGTAGTTTTCAAAGCGAAGGCCACCGGAAAGTAGTACCACCATCCGGTGCGGCTATACATGCCGAGTAAACCAGCTGGATGTCCCGCCGAGTTGTGCGAAATCTGCCGCAGAATCCCGAGCACGAAATCCGCCGGCGCGATGTATGACAAGGCGCTGGCCAACGAGGTGAGAGAACGCGCGCTATTTGGAAATGCTTCCTGAATCCACTGAACATCCCACGGCGCCAAACGACGATGTTGAAAAAAATAAGCGCCGTTGATGGTGATGATCGAGACAAGCGCCGCCACGCTGATATGGACCGTTGAATCGATCCATGATTTTCTCTGCCGAATGCGCTTCCCAACGCTGATTGCGAAATACCCGACCACGATCGGACCAACCAGGAGCATCGAAAATTTCGTGAGGATCGCTAAGCCGATCGCAAATCCGAGCCACGTTGCTCGTTTGATTGATCGATCGAGTGAATATTTTCTAAGCATGAACCAAAACAGTAGATAGCCGAATGAAGCAGGAATGTCCGTTTGGACCACGCGCCCGTGCGCGAGCACCGTGGGCTCGAGGGAAAACAAAATGACTGCCAGCACCGCTGCAATTGATCCGAACAGCTCGCGCGCAAACCGGAAGATCAATAAGCCCAGTCCGATAGTTAGCGCCATCATGAACACGCGCGGCCAAAACGATAGCGCCAGAAACTTGTCCGAATTGTTGTCCCAAAATCTGTCCTGGTGCGCCAGGCGCTCTTCGAGAGAGCCGGGCGCGCCGACAACTTGCTCCGGCCGAATCTCTTCCGGCTGCAGAAACAAAAGCGGAATCGCGGCAATTATTTTTGAAACCGGCGGGTGATCGTTGATGAGTTCGAAATTCTGCGCGGCGACGTGATAGTAGCCGGACGGGATCATCACAATTTCATCGACGGTGATGCTCTTGCGCGAAATGACAAAGAGCATCTGCAGCGACATCAGCATGAGAGCGACGGCGCAAACGATTTCCGCCGCATGTGACACGGCCCAGGCACGCAACGTGTGAAAAGATCGACGAACTGAGATCGTCACTTGCTCAACTTCCGCATCTTCGATCTGTTCGTACATAACTACTTGACGGCGAGTTGATGTATCAAAACGTCGGAGCCAAGGTCTTCGAACCAGGCGAGGTGTTCAGAGACCATGTCGAATTGCAGGACGTAGCTACCGTCATTGGGAGCCTGCAAGACAATTTCAAGCTCAACCGTTTCGTTGGGCGCGACGTCGTATGGCAGAAACGCGCCGGCGTGATACCACGAAATCACGCGGCTGTGCTCGTCAAGCAAGTGCGCCACCAGATGCACGTCTCCCTTCTCGTTACCCGCGTCGCTGCCACGTCGCCAACGCGCGTAGCCGCGATTGTGTGCGCGCACCCGGAATCGCAATTCGTTGTTCGCGCCGCACTGGGATGGTCCATCAATCATTGTCAGTTGCGACTTCAGATAACTGATCGACCGACTGTCGGAAAAAGGTTCATGCTTCGTACAAGCAATAACGGCGCGATCGGAACTCGCTGCCGGCAGGACTTGAATCTCGTCAAACCCGACGTTCCGGAGCACCGCAGTTAGGGCCGCCGTGCTCGGCAGAAACCAGTTGAAAACCGCTTCCTTCGCTTCTGGATCGTTGGCGATGTACGCGAGCGGATGCAGGATCGCGCGTCCGTCACCCTCGTCGTATGCAAACGATTCTGGTGCACGCTCGGGTGGATAGATCGCGGTCTCGAGCACCAACAGTCGTCGCGTAATTAAGAACAATTTCTCCAGCGCCAGCACGAGGTGCTTGCAGTGATAAATCAAGCCGAGCGCGAGCGTGACGTCGAATTGGCCCAGCTCAAACGGATCGAGATCATAGACAGACTTTCGCGCGTATTCGATGTCGAGGTCCAACACATCGCGCACGAACTCTGCCTGCCGAATCAGATCGCGTTGCGAATCGAGACCCAGCACGCGGGCGGCGCCGCGCCGTTGCATCTCGATCGAATAGAATCCGGCGTTGCAGCCAACATCCAGCACCGTCTGGCCGGAGAGATCAGCAGGCACCGCAGCCTTGACCATCTCCCACGTCGGGCGCGGATGTTCGACGGGTTCACCGATCGCGCTCCTGGTTTTAGTGACGAGGCCATCGCCCAGATCGATGCAATGAAACCATGGAGCCAGACGCTGCACTTCTGCGATGATTTCCGATTGGGTCATATTCGATGGCGTTCAATCACCGTTTAGAGGTGGGCTAACGCCCGCCTGCTTGTTTTTGGAAAGAATGGCGGCGGTAGCCCGCCTCTAAACAACTGTGTCATGAAGTTGGCGCTCTGACGCTGCGGCTTTGGCGTTCATTTGACTACAGTGATCTTCGTTTTAGCGGTCGGTGAACCTTTGTCGCTGAACCACGCGACCTGTTCCTGAATCACGTCCACTTCAAGCGTGTAGTCGCCCGGATCCTTTGGCGCGGTTATCGTCAGTGGAACTTCAGTCGCTTCTCCCGGCGCCAGGTCTTTCGGAATTCCATAGCGGCCATCCATGTTTGTGACTAGCGACCCATCGGCCTTCAGCCAACGATTGCCGGCGGCGATATAGAACTTATTGTCGGACCGCGTATTGACCGGCGCCCCGCGGGCCCACCACATCGCATCGCTGTTGTTTCTGATGTTGACGCGAATAGTTTCTTTCTCCCCGGTGCGCAACTTTGCGGGCGGATCGATCAAGCTGATCGCCGCTTTGAAGGCGTTGTTCGGCAACGCTGACGGCTCCTTCGGCGGTTGCTGTGTCTTGGCAACCTGGGTTGGTGGCGCAGAATTCGAAACCTTATTGCCGCACGCCGGCACAAGCCCGAGCAGCGCTGCGCTAATCATAAAAATGACGCGTCTCTTGAACATCTGCTGAAGTCTCCTGTTTGTAGATGCATCGCTGAAGATCTATTCGACGCGCACCGTCAAGTTCAAAACTGGTGAGCCTCGATCGCCGAACCAGGCGACGCTTTCTTGTATCGCATCGAGTTGCAAAATGTAAATGCCCGGCTGGTTCGGAGCCGTAACGGTCAAAGGCAACTCGACCGTTTCACCCGGGCGCAAGTCTTGAAACAGCGCCACGCGGCCATCGACGTCGTTCACTTTCTCGCCACTTTTTCTGGACCACCGATTTCCGACCGTCAGTTGAAACTGCCAGGTGCGTTGTTGGCCCGGCCAAGTCAACGCACTCGCATTCGTCAACAACACTCGCAATTCATATTTCTGTCCAACTCGCATCGTCTGCGGTGGGTTGGCCACAGACAAACGCGCGCTGAACGCATCGTCTGGCAGCGCGATTCCCTTTTCTGCCGCGCTGTCGGCACTTGTCTGGCGCTCGCGTCGCGACACTTCGAAGAGCAGCAAATCGAATTTCAACGAACGCGCGAAATAGTAAATAGAAACTGAATGAGCAGTCCCCGAAGACAATCCGCGATTGGCCAGTTCGTTGCGCGCATTATCCAGGCCCTCGCGAGTAGTGAGCGTGAACATTCGCTTATCACTTTGTGCGGCCACGGCCTCGGCAAACTTGTTTCGGCCGGCAGCGTTGACAAAGTACTCCGGCACGCGGACTCCCAAAATCGGCGTTTGCGGTTTCAGCAACGCTTCGATGGCCGATGTTTTGTAAGTCGTCTCGATCCAAAGCCCGACATCGTCGACTAATTTTCGATCTTCAGGTGCGATATACGCCGTCAGCGATCTATCGCGTAACAGGTTGCTCGCCTCGTCAAGATCGGTCCGCACGTCCCGTTGAAAGATCGTTTCGCGCGCGCTCCATTCCCATTTATACGCATGGGCCAATGCGAATGGCGACGGCAGCAGCAGGAAAAGCGGCAGCCACGCGACCGCAAACCACGCGCGCGAATTTTGTTCCCGCAGCTTTTTCCAGACCGAGAGGATTACCCAAATCATCAGCAGTCCGCTCGTCAATTCGAGATAGAGCGCATAGCGAATGTAGCCGCTGCCGGCGCTCCAAAGGATTGCGCCGATAAACGTGATGAAGGCGAGTTGCCAAACCCGTCGATGGCGATAGCAGATCAAAATCAAACTAATCGCCAGGACGAAACCGAGCGTTAAGCGCCCTGAATAAAAGTGATATTCGCTAAGTCGCTCCGGCCGAAACAACATGACGACCGGCCAGACGATCGTTTCGATTACACCATAAGGTCCCCAACGCGGATCGAACAGCGCTCCTTGCGGCCAGTAAGGCGACTTGAATAAGCCGTTATAGAACGGAAACACTGGATTGCCGGTCAGACGATAAATGAAAATCGTGAACGGCACGAGCGGTAAGACAAACGCGATCGTTGCGGCCAAGGCAATTTGCGGGAGCTGTCGAATCGTCGGTCTCACATTTGGAGACGCCGTCGTAAATAGGTTCGCCAGGAACACGAATGAGATCGGCACGGCATAAATCAAATTCGCCAACTTAAACGCGACGGCTGCTCCCAGCAGCAACAACAATCTGATTGTGCTCCGCATCGCGTGCACTCGTTTGAGGTTCAAAGCGATCACCGTTGCCTCAAGAAGTAGCGGGAGTGCCAGCAAATCAACCATGTAATTATTGATTTGAAAGAGCAGTTGCTCGGTCGCAATCACGAAGAGAATCGCTGCGCAACGGAACCATACAGACCTGATCCAATCGCGCATCAACCGTTCAACGATCGCTGCCGTCCACAGCAACGCGACTAAATTAACGATCGTGCCGAGACGATAGCCGAACGCATGGCGATAAAGCCCGGTGATAATGTCGGGTGTGGGATTGAACGGCGCCGGCGTCGGGAAAAAGTCACCGGAAATCAACATTGGCCCACGGAGTGCGCGCTCGCCG
>DASQYL010000267.1:0-3375 GCA_035639235.1 Pyrinomonadaceae bacterium
GCAACTTGCCAATCGTTGAAAAGCAGCTTGCCGGCTTTTGATTCGCCGACGAAGTTCGCGCCGGGCAGGTCCCACAGATAGCTCATAGCAAAACGATGCGTTCGATCGAAATCAGAGAGACCTCGATTGGCGCGATTATCCAATTGATTGCCCAGAATGATTCCGGTGTCGCGTACCGCGTCGGCTGAACCTCCATTCGTTCCGGATGAATTATCGATCGATCTACTAAAAGTATAGGCGGCCAGGAACTGCAAACCTTTCGCAAGACGTCTCGTCAAACTCATCTGCAGCGAGTTGAAGCTCGACTGCGCGGTCGTCTGGATCTGAAGCAATCCGGTTTCGACGCCTTGAAACGGCGCGCGCAGTGAAACATTTGTCGCGTCCGCAGTGTTCGTAGTAATTACGCGGCCGTTTACTGCGTTGACGATTGGCGACTGAGGACTGGCAAGTTTTGCCTGATTAATTCCGACGCTGCGAATTAAGTTCAATCCGCGCGTGCCAACGAAAGCCACCTCAAAAACGAGATTACGTTTCAGTTGATACTGGACGCCGCCATTGTATTGCTGAACGTAAGGTGTGTGCAGGTTACGATCGAAGACCTGACCGGCGAGCGAAACACCGGTGACGAATGTGGGGAACTGATCCGACGACGGTAAAGCAACATAAGGATCCGCAAAAGAAACTTGGGAGCCCGTGGCACTCCGCCTAATCGCGAAAAGCGGCGGCGCATTGACGCCAACAATCAAATAGATCAGCGAGGATCGCGAATAAAAAATGCCGTAGCCGCCGCGAAGCACCAGCCGGCCTGACACCAGCGGCGCGAAAGCAAATCCAACTCGAGGCGCGAAATTGTTTGAATCGTTGCCGGTTACTACCCGCTTGGCAACGTTGGGCACGGAGGCCAAATCGTACCGAGGGATCACATTACCAGGTTGCACAAATCCGCCGACCGGCGGACCGATTGGATTTCCGTTGGCGTCGACAGCCATTCGCGGTTGGTAAAGCGCCGGATCAAAAGTCGAAAGCGCTCCGTTGATTTCGTAGGGCGGCAAATCCAGTTCATAGCGCAATCCCAAATTCAGTGTGAGCTTATCCGACAATCGCCAGTCGTCCTGTACAAACCAACTATAGTCGCTGGTTCGAATTGTGCGCGCGGTCAATCCGTCACCGTATGTTGAATTGGCCGCCGTACCCAAAAGGAAGTTATTGAATGTCTGGAAAGTGATCTGGCCGCGCCGATTGTTATTGGTGCTAATTCTGTCCTGGTAAAACAAAAGCTCGCCGCCAAATCGGAAGTTGTGCGCGCTCCGGTTCATCGAGAAGGTGTCTGCCAGGGTGGTCGACGATTGGGCCGACGTCGCGTCGACATTCGCGCCAGAGTTACCGATGGCGAGTGCGTTTGTGCCCGCGGCGCCAATGCGAATCGTTCCCAGGCCCGGATAAGACCCGGCGTTTGCTCGTTTTATTCCGAGATTTGAATCGAGAATCGGATTTCGCCCGAACATATCTGCGCGAATAAAACTATGGCCCGCGCGCGCCTCGTTGATCGTGTTCGAATTAAAGCTATGCACCGCGTGAAAGGCAATTACTTGATTGTTCTGAGTTTCGTCTGCACCGAAGCCTGGTACGTTCGCGCCGCCACTCGGCAAGGCGAAAAACTGTGGCGCGTTGGAAAAGAAAACCTTGGCCGACAACCAGTCTCTCTCGTTGATTCGAAAATCGACATTCGCGTTGAACTGGTCCTCGCGATAGGTTGATGTCGCCGAGCCGGAGTAGCGGCCATCGGACGGCGGTGTGGGAATGACGAATTGACCATTGGGCAACTTTGCGTTCAATAGCGCCAGGGCTACCGGGTTAATCGAAGTCGCCAGCGTTCCGTTCGCCAAACGCGGGCGGAACGTCGCTAGTAACGTCGCTTGTGATCGATCATCAGTAAGACCCGGCGCGATAAATATGCTGGAGCTAAGACTGTTTTGCGACGCGCCGTTTCGTTCACGCGTTCCCTGGTAGGAAGCGAAAAAGAATATGCTTTCCGATTTGAGCGGCCCGCCAATCATGCCGCCGAAAGCATTTCGTTGGAGGACCGGCCGGGCGACGCCGGCGGCTTTGAGAAATGGGTTGTTGGCATTGAGCGCATCATTGCGAAAGTATTCATACGCCGCGCCGTGAAATTGATCTCCACCGGACCGCGTAATCGCCTGAACACTGCCGCCCCCGCCGCGTCCGAAGCTCGCGTCGTAAAGAGAAGTCTGCACGATGAATTCCTGAATAGTCTCAGGCGCGGGCACTGCCAGGAAGGCCCATGCATTGTTGCCGATGTTGTTGGCATCGACGCCGTTGAGTTCGAAGTTGTTCTGCGTGACGCGCGCACCATTGACTGAGATGTTCTGCGAATTGCGCCCAAGACCCGTGTTGTCGGCAAGGCTGACAGACGTGCCGGGAGAAAGTGCAAGAATCTGCGTGAAATTTCGCGTCGCCAGCGGCAATTCGGCGACCGCACGCGAATCAACACTGCGGCCGAGTTGCGGACCGTCTCGCCGGATCAGCGAGTCGACTTGAATCGAGACCGTGTCGATATGGGCGAGCGCCATTTCCGCGTCGACCGTAATGGTTTCGGTGATTACCACGCGCACTGCCTCGAAGACAGCCGGAGCAAATCCAGGTGACGTAATTCGCACTCGATAGTTTCCCGGCGGGAGCAAAGAGACTGTGTAGTCTCCCTGGTTGTTAGTTTTCGTCTCTCGCTCTTCGGCAGTGGATGTATTTCGGATGTTGACTTCGGCGCCGAGGATACGGGCGCCTCTGGGATCCTTGACTGTTCCGATGATTCGGCCGGTCGTCTGACTCTGCGCCAACGCCGGCGACGAGCAGAGCCCGATAAGCAAACCAGTAACGAACCCGATCAGAAGTCCCCTGAACTTCATTGCTAGTTTTTGTTGGGCCGCGATAACGTAGACAGCCACTCTCGTGCAGACTCAATACAAACCTTGACCGCACTGCCTTCTCGTAAGATAAATAGCAAACTATGCTAAGCCACTAGCACGTAGGCAGCTCGGCAGCTTCGCAAGGATACTGACCACGAGCTGGTCCGTCAATAATTCCAAGGGCGAAATTGATTGTTCGATTATTTTAGCCGCTTTGATTGAGCAGATGTGCGCGTCAGAGAGATTCTGGAAGGCACGGAAGGATTAGCTCATCATGCTACGCCGGGTGCTGAAGAGGGCAATACTGAATCGTGAGGTGGCATGGGATCTTGCGCCTGGAGCACGGGCGGGACGGCATATGCCACTCTTGAAACTAAACCGCTCCTTCCTTCGCATACATCTCATTCGCCAAATCTGATAATCTAATGCTCTCGAAGCTGGCGTTATCAGG
>DASQYL010000268.1:0-7168 GCA_035639235.1 Pyrinomonadaceae bacterium
ACAGACCGAAAGGTGGCTGAAGGAGTACAACGAGGGGCGACCACATGACGCTCTGGGAGACATGACGCCCAGAGAATATCTCTTAACCCAAAACCCGGAACTCTCTACTTATGGCTGGTCCTAAAAGCAGGGAGGGTTACAATTCCAGCACGGCAAAAAAATATTTGCGGGGAGCGAGCAAATCGACGAAATTCTTCAATATTCTTCCCTAAGGTGGAATTTCTGTCCAGTTCTCGCGTCATTTAAGGATAAATGGCTTACCGGCAGGGCCATGCTCACCTAATACGGTTGGAGAAAACTCGGTGACTTCGCAGTTCTCTCTGTTCAATGGCGGGATCATCGGTGAATCGCCCGCGATCCGTGCTTTGCTTAGTCAAATCGGCGTGGCGGCGAATTGTGATTTCACAGTCCTCATATCCGGAGAATCCGGGACCGGCAAGGAGTTGGTGGCCCAGGCCATACATAGAGATAGCGCTCGCGCTGCAAAGCCCTTTGTTTCAGTAAACTGCGGCGCTTTGACGGAAACCTTGCTTGAATCAGAGTTGTTTGGCTACGAACGCGGTGCGTTCACTGGTGCAAACGAGAAGCGAAAGGGCCTCTTCGAAGCGGCAACCACAGGAACGATCTTCCTCGATGAAATCGGTGAGATGTCGTTGGTCTGTCAGGTCAAGCTTCTCCGAGTACTGCAAGAGGGAGCCGTCAGACCAGTGGGTGCCGGGTCAGAGACTCGCGTCGACGTGCGAGTGATTGCAGCGACCAATCGAAACTTGCCTCAAGAGATGGCTGCCGGGCGTTTTCGTAAGGATCTCTTTTATCGAATCACCGTCCTGACAGTAGAGACTCCGCCGTTGCGCAGGCATCCGTCTGATATCCCAATGCTTATTCATCATTTCATGCGCGAGGCTGAGGATAAGATCAAATGCCCACGCAAACACAGTATTCAACCAGAAGCAGTCGAAGCCCTTCGTGGCTACGGATGGCCTGGTAACGTTCGAGAGCTTCGACATGTAGTTGAAAGACTAGTGGCTACCACAACGAACGGCGAGATAACGGTTGATGCAGTATTGAGATCGATGTCTTCGGCAGCTTTGGTTGCGACACAAGCCGAGGTGCCGGTCTTGCTCTATGAAAATGATTCACTCGAAACATTCCTCGATCGGAGTTTTCTAGCGCTATATGACCAACTGTTGGCAAAAACAGGAAATCATTCTGAAGCAGCTCGTTTGCTGGGCATTGGAAGGACAGCGCTTTATGAGCGCCTAAAACGAGTGCGTCTGCGGGTTCTTAGTAAGGTTGATGCTTCCAACTCTACTCGTGATGAAACTTTGATTTCCAATCAATGAAATAGAAACATGAAATCTTTTCTTCGCCAATCGCTTTGAATTGGAATATCGTTCGTTTATCTTGAACATCAGTTTTGGTGCCGTTCGGTGTTCGATACGTAAATAGCGGATTAATATTACGATAGTGACAAGCAGTATCTTATGTTCGACAGACACGAGAGTCTTTTCATGCTTTAAGCGTGACTTTTCCATGTTAACCCTAGGTAAGGCTAGATCATCTAACGGGCCGCCCTTGGCCTATACGAAACACTCCAACTGGGGTAACCGATCAATCATAGTTGTGTCCGCGCTAACGATTCAGTTGATTATTGGTCTTTCTGCTAAAGCGCAAGACACCGCGAAGCTCTTAGAGGCGATGAAGGCTGTTAGCGAGGCTCAACAATTGGTCGAACAAGGAAAACCAAAGCCGATCCATCAGGGAATCAATAAGTATAAGGAAGCGCAGGTTCTCCTTCACTCTGCCGATCAACCAATGGGTGAGGCCGTCGCCCTTGCCGGAATGGGTATGGCCTATTCAACTTTAGAAGAGTGGGGAAACGCTACTGAGTCGCTTAATCAAGCGATGGCATTGGCAAGATCGCTGAAAGATCCCTTCTTAGAAGGCTCAATACTTGCAGTCCTTGCTTTCACATACACCGCGTCGCATCAATACGCAAAAGCCGTTCCTACGTATGAACAAGCACTAAAGATTTTAGAAGCACAGGGTGACAAATATGACCGCACCATGAAGGGCGCAATCCTTACCGGTCTCGGTTTGAATTGCGTGATGATCGGACAACAGGAGAGAGGATTTGCGTATTTTGACCAGGCACTAGCATTCAAACGTGAGCTTCATGATCGTTCCGGTGAAGCCCAGGTTCTCACGTCGATTGGCGTAACCTACAAACAACTGGGCCAAAAGCAAAGGGCTTTCGATTACCTCAACCCGGCCCTGCAAATATCTCGCGAAATCGGCGATAAGAATCAGGAGATTCAATCCCTTAACATTATTGCTTCGATCCATCGTGACTCGGGAGAAAACCAAAAGGCGCTTGATTACCTTGAACAGATCCTCGCATACAGGAGGTCAAAAGAGGACAGTAACGGTGAGAGTGATGCGCTAGCGAAGATTGCAGAAGTCTACAGCAATATGAGCGACGCTCAGAGGGCACTCGACTATTTCACGAAGGCGCTTCAGATCAAACGCGACACCGCTACTCTCAACAATCTCGGAGAACTGTACAGTTCAATGGGGGAATTCCAGAAGGCGTTTGATTATTACAGTGAAGCGCTATCGATTGAGCAAGCTGAAGATGATCGGAGGGCTCAAGCATCTACTCTGGCCAACATTGGGAGTTTCTACTTCGACATGGGTGAACTTCAAAAGGCCCGTGATTACTTTACCCGTGCTCTGCCTATCATGCATGCCATGAATGATCCATCTGGTGAAGCGCACATACTTGGAAGAATAGGGGCAGTCCAAATTGAAGAAGGTGATCGAAATAAAGCCCTTGACAGTTACAAACGCATTCTCGAGATTTTCCGATCGACTGACGACCGGTTCGGCGAAGTTAATGCGCTCGTTAATCTCGGCGGTATCTATGCTCCCATGGGGGAATTCCAAAAGGCGGTCGATTATTACGGGCAGGCCCTGCCCGTAGCGCAACAGATAAAGGATCGGGTAGCCATCGCCACGATCCTGAATAATACGGGTGAAGTTTACCGGCTTCGGGAGGATCACAAGAAGGCATTAGAGTATTACAAACAGGCGCTTGACATAGTTCAGACCACCAAGGACCGGCAAAAAGAGCTTTCGACGCTCGGAAATATGGCCAACGAAGAGCGCGCTCTCGGTGATCTTGCGAAAGCACGCTCCGATGTTGAGTCGGCACTCCTCATTCTTGAATCACTAAGAGCTAATGTGACCAGCCGGGACTTGCGTGCCTCCTTCTTTGCCAAAGCGCAAGGATATTTTGAGTTCTACATCGATCTGCTGATGAATCTTCATAGGCTTCATCCGAAAGACGGTTTCGATGTACTTGCCTTGCAAGCGAGCGAGCGCGCCCGCGCCCGCTCCTTAATCGAGACGTTGGTTGAAGCCCACGCGAATATTCGCCAGGGCGTGGATTCACAGCTTCTCGAACGTGAACAGTCTTTGCAACAGCAGCTCGATGCCCACGCGCTACTCGAAGCCAAGCTGCAAGCGATTCCACATACCGAGGCTCAAACCGCGGCCATTGCAACTCAAATTGAAGGACTTACTACCGAACTTCAGCAGGTCCAGACGCAGATTAGGAACTCAAGTCCCCAGTACGCGACCCTAACTCAGCCACAGCCTTTGACGCTAAGGGAACTCCAAGCGCAGCTCGATGAGGAGACCTTATTACTTGAGTTTTCCACGGGTGAAGAGAGCAGTTATGTTTGGGCTGTGACAGCCAAATCAATCAACGGCTATCAACTTCCAAAGCGCAAAGAGATCCAGGAAATGGCGCGCAGCGTCTATGAGGCGATGACGAATCCAGAAGAGTGGGCGACTAATGCTCCATCCAGCGAAGCAGCGGATGCTGATCAGTTGTCTTACCCGGAGAGCGCCCTTCGACTGAGTCAGATGCTCCTCGCACCGGTCAGTTCTCAACTCGGCAAGAAACGGTTGTTGATCGTCAGTGACGGCATCCTTCAATACATACCGTTCGCTGCTTTACCGATTCCTGAAACCGTCAACAAGAAAAACGCGTATCGGCCAATGATCCTTGACCATGAGATCGTAAGTTTGCCATCTGCGTCAACTCTAGCGGTTTTGCGGCGCGAGATGAAGACGCGGAAGTCGCCTGATAAGTCACTGGTTGTGTTAGCTGATCCGGTCTTTGAAAAGGATGATGAGCGAATCAAGTCTCGTGATCCAGGACTCAAAGGGAGCGATAACCAGCTCTCGCCAGTGAGACGGTCGGCTGAAGAATCCGGGTTACGAGGTTCGGACTTCAATCTCAAACGCTTGCCGTGGACTAAGCGAGAGGCCGATCAGATCTGCGCCCTCATCCCAGAGTCCAGACGAAAAGAGGTGTTGGGTTTTGCCGCGAGCCGATCAGCCGTTACGAGTGCCGATCTTGGTTCTTATAGGTACGTGCACTTCGCCACTCACGGTCTCCTTAACAGCCGCCATCCCGAACTATCTGGAATTGTGCTCACGCTGTTTGATCAAGATGGCGCGCCTCAAGATGGATTCTTGCGGGCTCACGAGATCTTCAATCTGAAGCTAAATGCAGATTTAGTAGTGCTCAGTGCTTGTCAGACCGCGTTGGGAAAGAATGTCAGGGGTGAGGGACTGCTGGGACTGACGCGCGGATTCATGTATGCGGGTGCCCCTCGCGTTGTTGTCAGCCTTTGGAGTGTAAGCGATGTCGCGACTGCCGAACTGATGACCCGCTTCTATCGCGAGATGCTAACTAATAAGCTCGCGCCCTCTAAGGCGCTTCAGCAGGCAGAAATCTCGATGTTCAAGGAAAAGCGTTTCCGAACGCCTTTTTTCTGGGCGGCATTCACCATGCAGGGAGAATGGCGATGAGAAAACTGCCGTGCCTATCTGAGTTCGACTGGCCGGGCCATGAAACTTTGGGATCAAGTCATTTCCAATTACCGATCAAGATAAAAGGCGCCCAGTAATATGGATGACCGTAACGCGGTTTCGAATTGGCTTTGAACGATCGTAATAACGTCACTTGTGCCCTGCGCATTGCTTCACCCTTTGAGAAGTGTCCTTCGTGCAGCCGATAAAACTGTTGCATTAGCTGGCTCGTGCTTGGGTCGCTAACAGGCCAGAGACTCGCAATGATTGCTTCTGCTCCCTGTCGTTGGGCCAAGACGGCAAACCCTTCTACTTCTTTACCTTCGGCTCCTTCCGCACCGGACGCTGTATTACAGGCTGAGAGGGTCAACAGCTCAACTTTGCTGAAGATCTGGGACATGCTCCTGAGCGTGGAAAGAGTTAGTGTCTTGCCGCCTCCCAACAGCAGGAATGATTTCGTCTCATCGCCGGGTTCAAAGTTGAAGTGACTAGCGATGTGAACCAACTTGAACGCCTGCTCATTGCCACGGAGTCGCAGAGCGGTTTGCATCGCGTCCGCCGTAAAATCCTCGTCGAACATCACCTTGCCTGGAAGAACTCCCTTTTGGCCACCGCGTGTTTCGTCACGCACAATTCCCGCTAACTCTTCACGAACACCAGGTAGAGCAGGAAAAATGAGCGAAGTATTTGACTCCGTCTTTATTACCTCTCGCTTGGAAACTCCTAGACCGAGCACATGCCATTGTGGAGTTATCGAGTCTTTAAGGTGATCATGGCTCGCAAGAGTAATAACCACGTTGCGATAACTCTCTACTAGGTACTTCTTCCCGTCATGCAACGCAGCCATCGGCAAATACCGCAGCGCGCCATCGAGCGACCACAAAATGGTCTGTTTTTTGGTCTGCGCAATGTCGCGTGCCAACTCAGGACCGATCAGGATGCGGTACATCTCCTGCGCTAAAGGCAGTGGGTCGGCATTCGGATCCTGCAGTACCTCTCGGAAGGCAAAGACTTTCTTGTTCAGTTCCGCCTCAGGAATTTTGTATTCATAAGCCTTCTCGACATCGGGCGTGATGAGGATAACGTTATATTGCTCAGGGCTAACGATGCTGTAGAGCGCCACTGCGTCAAGTTCACGTAGCGTGTCCTTCAAGGCCTGAGATTCTCGCAAGACACGAACATCATTACCTACTCGAGGGGACTTCTTTAACTCGACTTCCAGTTGATCCAGAAACTTCTGAAAGACTTGGTTGGCTGCTTCTAGTTGAGCTTCCAACGCTGACAGTCGCTTTTCTTGGTCGGCAGTGCGCTGTTTGATTGACAGTAGGATACTGCGCTCAGCGCCAATCTCTGCAATACGGTCAGAGATATCGGAGAAGCGCTTCTCTAGTTCGGCCTCGGCTGGAGTAAAGCTAATACGTACCGCCGTAAGCGAAGCTTGCTCTTGACGACGAACGAATTCGAAGTACTCCTCCTCTTTTAACAGACCAATTACCTGCTGTGCTTCAGCCAAGCGTCCTTCAGAGATGAGAAGGCTGGCCAGCAGGCGATAAGTGTCTTCCTTTGAGTGAAGAAAAGTTTGTTGTAACGCTTTCCCGAGACCGCTGATATTTGTGCGCAGTTGCTGTAAGGCATTTACAGCTTGCTTTCCAAAGAAAATGGCGAGCGACTCATTGTCGGTTTTCCAAAGAACCATCAGATTGTGCAGGGTTGAAGCCTCACCTTCGCGGTTCCCGACTGCTCTGCCGACGAGTAAAGCCTGATCGTAAAACTCAAATGCCTTCTGCTTCTCACCTAAATCGTAGTAAACAGCACCGATATTGTTGAGCGTCGCGGCCTCGCCTCTTCGGTCACCCACCGCTTTGTGAACTTGCAACGCTCGCTGGTAATACTCTAGCGCCCTTGGTTTCTCTCCGAGAGAGGCATAAGCCTCGCCAATGTTGTTGAGGGTGGTTGCTTCACCTGCTTGGTCGGCTACCGCTCTGCGAAGCAGTAGTGCCTGACTGTAAAACTCCAGCGCCTTCTGCTTCTCGCCGAGCGACATGTAGACTTGGCCAATGTTGTCCAAGGTTCCGGCTTCGCCGATGCTGTTCCCTACGGCTTTGTAGATCGGCAGTGCTTGGTTGTAAAAGTCGAGCGCCTTATGTTCTTCTCCGAGGGACTTGTACACGCCTCCAATATTGTTGATTGTAGTCGCTTCACCTCCCCGGTCCCCTACGGCTCTGCGTAGTGGTAATGCCTGGTTGTAGAATTCCAGCGCCAGCTGCTGTTGGCCCAGAGAACT
>DASQYL010000269.1:0-5132 GCA_035639235.1 Pyrinomonadaceae bacterium
AATCGTTTAGAAAAACAAGCAACACGAATCCCAACCAAAGAGGTGAAACATGAAGAACCTAAAAATGCTAGGTATCTCCGTTACCTTGCTCTGTGCTCTTTCGGTGACTGCTTTCGCGGGCGATACAAATTCACCGCCCTGTGTGCCTGGCGAAACGAGTTCGCCGCCCTGCGCGAGCGCTCAGATTACGGCGGATGACTCGGTAGATCCGGGTGCGACGAATTCGCCGCCGACATCAAGCACCGCTGACTATTCGATCACTGAGGTAGCTGTCGATCTCCTAGTAAGCACCCTGTTGCTTTTCTAGCAACAGTTTGAGTCCAACAGGAACCTCCCGTTGCCATTGATTTAGACCTCACTGGCGATACGGTAGTAGTGTGCGTTATCCAAGAGTCCTCAAGAGCGGCGTGAGCCAAAAAAACAAAGCGGGACCCTTGCAAGTTTCGCAGCATAGAGTGGACTTGAGAATGCGCGCAAGCCCCTCTAATTCTGCTTCAGCCCAAACAACTGATTGAGAGCATATTACTATAGGTTGCAAACCTTGCGACAAGAAAAGTTCTTATCAACGAAAAGGGAAAGCGACGCCAATGTTAGTACGACAATGGCTTACTAACTCTGGTATGCTGTGCCGCGTCATTTCCACCACTGCTTTTCGCAGCTTATGAATAGGGCGGCACGACATCACCGCTGATGCGCGTCGCTACGGAGTCACAAGCACCACAACTCCGGGCGAAGCCAATTCCTTATACCACACTAGGAACAATCGTTTCTAGCAATAGCAAGGGTCAAACGGTTAACCATCCATCAGGAGGATACTTCTGATGGGAAAAGAGCGGCCCGAACGTCTGGGAGAAAAGCTGGCGGCCATTCGAAAACAGCTTGATTTATCTCAGAATGGAATGGTCCGGCGTTTGGGATTGACCGGCAGGCTTACCCGTGAAGAGATTTCAGCCTACGAACGAGGCGTTCGCCAACCCTCACTGCCGACCCTTTCATGCTATGCCACGATAGCAGGTGTTTGGATGGATGTCTTAGTTGACGACAATCTCGATCTGCCAGCACAAGTTCCAAGTCCCAAGAAGAGTGAAGGAATCAAACGCCAATCCGTACCTCGAAGTAAGAAGCGTAAGCCTCGATAGGACTATCCGACCGAGCAAATCGGGAGGAGGCGGTGCGCCCCTTGATGTAGCAGGACTTTCGTTTCTCACCGAACCTAGTCTCTGATTGCCTTCGCTTTAACTTCGCGAGAATTTTGTTAGGTCTCGCTGTCCATTCGATCATTCCAGCCGAGACGATTCATTTCTAATGCCAGTCTGAAATAACGACTCGCCTTCTATTCCTCTCCGTTCCATTCCAGCCGAGATTCTTCTCAATTAGTTTTCCCCCTCTTCATTCTCATTGTCCGCGCCAGCCACAAAGCACAAGTCTGCGACTCCTTCTCTACGTTGCGGCCCTACGGGTGTGCTTTGCGGCGCCAGACGCAGCCAACGTCACTACGAGGGGGAAACACTCTCTCTTAAAGACAAGAACCAAACCCTAAAAGGAGCAACGACAATGGAGAAGCAAACGCAAACACAATCAGCAGACGTTCCGAAGTGGTCAGCCTTACTCGTGGAAGCCGTCAACAAGCCCGGCTTGATCATGAAAGCATATAGCGCGTTCTGGAACTATTCCGTAGGGAATCAAATCCTCGCGCTCATTCAATGCCAACTGCGCGGCATACAGCCAGGGCCAATCAATACGTTTCCGAAGTGGCAGACATTAGGCCGAGTCGTCAAACGTGGCGAGAAAGCCTTGACGCTTTGTATGCCGTTGACTCGCAAGCGGCGCAACGACGACGAATCAACCGACAGAAACACCACGAACGAGGAACAGACCTTTACAACCTTTGCACACAAGGCGCGATGGTTCGTCATAAGTCAGACCTACGGCAGCGAGCTTGGCCCAATCACGATCCCTGAGTGGGACGCCGAGCGAGCGCTACAGACGCTTTGCATTGAGCGGATCGAATTCGACAAGACGGACGGCAACTGTCAAGGGTTCGCGCGTGGTAGCCAGATCGCGATCAATCCCGTGGCACAACTCCCGCACAAGACACTCTTTCACGAAATGGCGCACGTGATCATGCACACGTCAGAAGGCGATTTCACCGACACAGAACAGACGCCCAAGAATCTTCGTGAAGTTGAAGCGGAAGCAGTCGCCTTGCTGTGTTGCGAAGCGCTTGGCTTGGAAGGCGCGGACTACGCACGAGGCTACATTCAAAACTGGCTCTATCAAGGCATCGGTTACGACGCGGACGCAATTCCCGAAAGGAGCGCACAGAAGATTCTGCGCAGCGCCGATCAAATCCTGCGAGCTGGACGACCTACCAAAGAACGATCAGCCGAATACGCGAACTAAAGCACGAAACGAAAAGGGTCAGGTATGCGCGCAAACGCTGCCTGACCCACCACACCAACTTTTCAACCGTGACAAGGAGAAAGATTGATGCACCGAAACACTAACACAACCCAACGACCGACAGTTACGCGCTTTGTGCTTGGTCAAACCTACATCACGCCCGGCGCAGAAGAAGCACTGATGATCGCCGGACAAACGGGGATCGAATTCCTGCGCCGTCACATGTCGCAGGACTGGGGCGACCTATCCGACGAGGACGTGAGAGAGAACGACCTTTCACTAAGAGAAGGCTTTCGTGTGTTGAGCGCTTATCGCACGGTCAAAGGCCAGAGGCTTTGGATCATCACCGAAGCGGATCGCAGCGCCACGACGATCCTTTTACCTGACGAATACTGACGCCAATAAGAAAGAGAGCGGCGCGAGTGCTGTTACCACCCGCGCCGCTTACACCGTGACTTTGCCCATCTTCAAGGAGAAAGCCAGATGCCGAACAAGACTACAACTGTATGCGCAGCCAGAACAAATGCGCTTGCGTGCAATATCCACGAACTGATAGCCGAACTCGAAGAACGAATCGAGGACGGCGAATCGTTTGACAATCCCAAGTTAACGCGAGCCGCCGATTGTGTGTTCGACGGTACAAGAGCGCAAGGAAAGTACACCTCGCGGGACGCTTACGACGCTATAGAAATAGCCGTCAACAACTACCTATTAGAGAAACACGCGCGAGAACTCATGCAGATGGACTTTAGCGAGGCGCTTACTTCTGTTTTACGTCCGTTGATGGAGCGGTTACCGCGACAGACCGACCGCACATTAGAGCAGAGCGAACTACAACAATTCTCGACGCCGCCGACGCTCGCTTATCTCGCCGCGCGGCTTCTGAATCCAAAACCCGCTGACATAGTTCTAGAGCCATCAGCCGGAACCGGCAGCCTCGCGATCTGGCCTCGCTCCATTGGCGCAAAGGTTATCTGCAACGAGATATGCACACGCCGAAATGCTTTGCTTGGTTGCGTTCTCAACTTTGAGACTCTAAGCGTCGATGCCGAGTTTATTGACGATCTCTTACCCGCTGAGATTCAGCCCACCGCAATCTTGATGAATCCGCCATTCAGCGCGACCGGCGGGAGAGTAGCCAAACACTCAGCACAGTACGGAGCGCGCCACATCGAGAGCGCCCTTCGACGCTTGCAGACAGGCGGGCGCTTGGTTGCCATCACTGGCGAAGGAATGCGCTTTCAAGTAAGCGCCTTTAGCGAACGGTGGCAACGCATCGCAAAAACCTACAACGTTCGCGCCAATCTTCACTTGAGCGGTAACGAATACGGGAAGTACGGGACGACTTTCGATCTGCAAGTTCTGGTCATTGATAAGATCGGACAAACTCCCGGCAACGACTGGAAAGAGCAGCTTGAGAACATCGTTTGGAGTGACGCCGCAACTATCGAGGAAGCTTGGACAGCGTTATGCGGTATCGCCGAACGACCGGAAGCGACGACCGATCGGAACACGGACAGCGCGACAGCAGACGAAGCGGATCAAACTCTATTCGTCTCTTACGCACCGGCGAAGCTAAGAGGCGGTAAACCGCATCCGGCCGTAATCGTTGAATCGGCATCAATGGCCGCAGTCGTACCGCCCGACATTACTTATCGCCCACACCTCGCACCGGAGATTGTCAGCGAAGGCCGACTATCCGACATTCAGCTTGAGCGTGTTATCTATGCCGGACAGCGACATAAGCAAAGACTACCGGACGGATCGCGAGCGGGTTTCTTTGTTGGCGACGGGACGGGAGTCGGCAAGGGACGCATTCTCGCCGGCATCATCGCCGACAACTTCAATCAGGGACGAGAGCGAGCGCTGTGGCTGTCAGTCAATAACGATCTCTTAGAAGCAACGCGCCGCGATCTTACTGACTTAGGGCTTGATAGTATCCCGCTTGCTCGCATCAACGACTATTCACCCAAGGAAGAAATCACTTTACCGCGCGGCGTATTGTTTAGCTCTTATTCATCGCTGATCGCCGCAGCCAAGAGCGGCGAACGAAGAATCGATCAGATTCAGAAATGGTTAGGCACGGACGCCGTAGTCATATTTGACGAGGCGCACAAGGCCAAGAATGCCCTTGCTGGCGGTTTTGGCGAACCAACCCTAACCGGACAGGCGGTGATTGATTTACAAGACCCTGAGCGCAACCCCGATTATCGCGTGGCCTATTCATCCGCGACCGGAGCGACCGACGTTCGCAACATGGCGTATATGGTTCGTCTTGGACTTTGGGGAGTCGGTACTAGCTTCCCAGGCGGGTTTCAAGAGTTCATGCAGGAAATCGAATCAGGCGGCGTTGGCGCAATGGAAATGGTCAGCCGCGACATGAAGGCGCTTGGCATGTACTTGTCAGGATCGATCTCGTTTGGCCTTTGTCCTGAGAGCGGCAAAGCGGTTGAGTATCGAGAACGAATTCACCAACTGACACCACAGCAGCGCGAAATGTACAACCGTGCAGCCGCAGCGTGGCAAGCTGTGCTTCGCAATATCGACGAGGCATTACTAATCACAAACGGCGGACGACGCGCCCGCGCAACGGCGCTCAATAAGTTTTGGGGAGATCATCAGCGATTCTTTCGACAAGTAATCTGTGCTTTCAAAGTACCCGCTGTCATTGCGGAAACCGAAGCAGCGTTGAGCGAAGGCAAGTCAATTGTGATCTCTCTAGTGGGAAC
>DASQYL010000270.1:0-5723 GCA_035639235.1 Pyrinomonadaceae bacterium
TCGCCGCCGAATACCGGTCTTAAGCACTGCAACGTTAAAGTTGATAAGGAGCCCGACGCGCCACCCGCCGACACGCAAGTATGTGATCAGTTGAGCCTCATGAATGGGGGTGAGACACTCGATCGATTTCACTTCGACGACTACGCAGTCACAAACCAATAAGTCCAGTCGGTAGCCACAGCCAAGATGAATACCTTTATATTCAAGCGGTAAAGGCTTCTCGCGTTCGGATGGAATACCGCGCAACAGCAGTTCGCGGCTCAAACACTCTCGATACGACGATTCCAGTAAGCCTGGCCCGAGCTGCCGATGAACTTCAATCGCTGCGCCGATTACGTCGCTCGTGATTCGATTGAGTTCTGTAAGGCCTTTCTGCATTCTGATTCAGGCAAAGTTCACCACAGAGACACAGAGTTTCCAAAGACACGGAGTCTCCGTGTCTCGGTGCGATCTCAGTGTCTCTGTGGTGGATGTCTTTAGAAGAGCGCATCGACCAAATCATTTCTTATCCAAAATCCTCAGACGATCATTCGAAGTATTTGCCTGCACGGTGGGCTGATACATCAACTCGGCACGCGCGGGCGCGATCTTGAATTCGCCCGGCACTTCGACGCGCATGGCGTACTGGAACGTCGCGTCGCCCTTGAAATAGTTTTCGAAGATTACCGTCCGGTTGTCGCGAAATTCGCGGTTGCTGTACCAGTCGCACCACTGGTCCAGGTTGTAATTCAAATAAATGCCGCTGACCTGCGCGACCTGTTCCGCGCCCGCCGGAATCGGATCTTCGATCATCACGTACTGCGCGCGCGGGCCGCTCAGGTGCAGCCGCACGACGATCATGTCACCGGAGCGCAGTTCGCCGGTGAGCGGTTCGATTTTCCAACTCGCCTTCTCGCCTTCATTTTCGGTGACGTGCAGACGCAGGTACTCGCGCGTAATCTTCAGACCGCCCGCCGAGTTCGGCGCGACGTTTTCGTCCGCTGTGAAATATTCCAAAGCCGACGAAACATACAACGCGCCTTTGCCATGCTTCACGATGCGAATTTGATTTGAAGAAGCGAGTTCGTTGCCCTTCTTGGCAATCGAAATCGTTTGGGCATTCGTCGCATCGCTCGCGCCGATGTGCTGACCCGCGACTTTCTCGCCATTCAGATAAACTTCAAACGAATAATCAGGCGAGAGCTCATGACTCACTTTCAAGTAATCCGTTAATCCGTAAATCGCGAACGCGGTCTCTTTCGTCGACAACCAGTAGTAGCCGTTCTGACGATTCTTCACCAACCAGCGCGCGGCCTTTGGCAGCAGCGATGATCCAGAATTGATTTGTGCCAGGGCTTTCAACGATAGAGCCGTCGCTTCCGAATCCAGATAAACATCGCGGCCGTAATCGTTGACGCGCGCGGTTTGCCAGTGCGCTTCGAATTCATCCTTCTGCGCCGTGCCTTCGATCAAGTTAGCGACTTCATGCGCCCGGCCGTCTTTATGTTCCTGTAACGCAAGGGCGAGCAAAGCGCGACCGTACGGTCCAAGGTTGTTGCGCTTGCCGTACAACTCATCGATGAAGTGCGCGTCGCCGTCACCGCTTTCCGTGAAGGCGTAAATCATGTAAGCGCGTGTCTCATCGTCGATCGGATTGCCGTCGTCGCGCTTCCCGGCGTTGAGCATCGCCGAAAGTTTCTCTCGACCTTGATCGCGGCGCCAGGTGTCGATTTGATAGCCGGCGCGGCTCGCCATTGTCAGTCCATCGACCACATATGCGGTCATGAACGGATCGGTCTTATCATCTTTCCACCAGCCCCAACCACCGTCGTCATGCTGATATGCATAGAGCCGATCGAGTCCTTTTTGAACCTTCGTGTTCAGATCGTTCGACGCGCGAATTTTGGCTGTCGGAATATCTTTCAACGTCTGCGCCACGACAATGTTCGGCAGAAAACTCGACATCGTCTGTTCGGTGCAGCCGTACGGATAACTCGTCAGGTAATCGAGCGCGCCGAACAAAGCACCGGCGATTGAAGGCGAAGCTTCGATCTTCAAATTGCGCGCAGACACGTCGGCGCGACCGGGCAGATCGAGATTGAAAGTCTGATCAGCATCATCCTGCGTGACTGTCGTCGTATTTCCGGCGGTCTGCTTCAAACCGTGCGGCACGATCTCCATCGTCATCTCAACCGCATCTGATTCAGTGTCGGTCAAGGCCTTCGCCAGTAGCGTCAGTTTGCCGACCTGATTTGCTTGCACGCGCCAGTCGACCCGATGCTCGCCGTTCTTCGCAATCGTGACTGTCTCGGAAGGCGCATCGAGCAACTGCGCGCCGTTGAGATCGAGTGAAATCTTCGTTGACTTGTCGTTCTTCAGGAAATTATGGACGACGCCGGAGATCGTGACCGTGTCGCCTTCAGTTAAGAAGCGCGGCATTTCGAGACGCATGATCACGTCTTTGCGCGCGATCGTTTTCTGCACCGCCGAGCCGACACGCGTGTCGGCAGTCACGCCGCGGGCGGTCGCACGCCACGTCGTCAAATTGTCCGGCAGTTTGAAACTCACGGCCGCTTTGCCGTCTCCACCCGTGAGGACATCGGGTTGCCAGTACGCGGTGTCTTTGAATTCCTTGCGGATAGTCGGCTCGGCGTAAGAACTCTCGTTCTTGAAGTCGGCGAGTTGATAACTCGATTTGTTCTTCGCCAGATCGGCGGGCTTCTGTCCGGCGTATCCCGTGAACGTGTAATGAATGGCGAGGCTTGTTTGAATCTCGTCGAAACGCTTGCCGTAAAACTCGCGCTTAATGTTGCCGGCCGTATCGGGTTGAATGCTGTAGATTGCTTCGTCGACAATTCCCAGGCTGACTTCCGTATTCGCGGCCGGCGATCCGTCTTCGTTTCGCGCAACAATCGTGTATGACGCGACGTCGCGTGGCTTGAATTCGGTCTTGTTCGGAACAATATCGAGCTTGAGCATCTTATCGACGGCAGGCACCGTGAGATTCTGGCTCTGGCTGTACATATCGCTGTCTTTCACGTACGAGACATCGAGGTAAACGTTCGGTTCGTATTTGCGATCGATAGGCACGTCGATGACGATACTGCGACCCGAAGAGTCGAGTTCGCGATATGTGATCACTTCGGACAATTCAGTCGTAACCAGCAAGTGAGCTTTGTCGGTCGGCAACATCGCCAGAACGTGCGCAGTCTCGCCAACTTTGTAAGACTTCTTATCCGGGACCAGCTTGATTGCCTTCTCGTCATAGTCGCGGAACTCGAAATCAGACCATTCGCCTTTCTTATCGGGCGCATAGAACGAGCCGCCGCGATTCACAATCGCCTTTCCGTTTTCATAGACAATCGCTTTGACGTAGATACTGCCCGGCGAGGGAACCGTGAAGTCGTAACTCGCGTTGCCCTGGCTGTCCGTATTCACATCCGCGGACGCGAGTTCGCGCTCATGAAGTTTGTAGGTGACGTCTTCGTATTTGTAGCCATTCTCTTCCTTCGGCGTCACGACTTTCTCGTACTTTTGCTCGACGAATTTAAGCGTGACTTTTTCTGAGACCGGCTTGCCGGAATACTCGGCAGTCTTCACGCGAATCTTCGCGGCGTCTCCTTGATAGTAGATGTAACGTTCGGGGTAAGCGTCGGCGACGCTTTTGCCGCGCGTGCCGATGAACGAAGCCGCGCCCTGCATTTCGCGCCGCGACGCGTCAGTGACTTGCGCTTCGAGGCGGTATGAATAGTCCCATTCTTCTTTGTCTTCGGGCGCCGGCACGACGAATTCAACGGCTGCTTGTCCCTGCGAATTGATCTCAGCGTCGCCTTCGGTGACGAGGTCGTTGCCGTAATAACCCGAAGTATCTTCGTCGCCGCCTTCATTCTCGGGGCCGGCTGCGTCGTCGAATTCATCGCTTGATTCGTCTCCCCACCACCAGTGGTAATAGCGTTGCTTGTAAATGTAGTAATGCACCTCGGCGTTGGTGACCGGCGCGCCGAAGAAATAATTCGCGCTGATGTTGAAGCGCACCTTCTCGCCGACGGCGGCGAAATCTTTCGGACCTTTCACGGTGACTTTGAATTCCGGCTTTTTGTATTCCTGAACTTCGAAGTAGCCGCTTGATTTCGCGTCGCCGATCGATGCCGTGACGTTGTAGCTGCCGAGCGGCGCTTCGTCGCCGAGATCGATCTGGCCGCTAAACGTGCCGCGATCGGAAAGCGGCAAATCCTTCTCGAAAATTTTGCCGTTGTTTGGATCTTCGACGACGACGTTGACCGTCTTGCTGTCGATCATCTTGTAGCCGGCGGTGGTCCATTGGCGCAGGATGCCTTTGAAAAAAACCGATTGCGCCGGCCGATAGATGGGCCGATCGGTGTAGATGTAACTGGTCAAGTCTTCGCCGGTGAGCACGTCGTCTTCGCCACCCTCGCCGCCGAAATAGAATGACTCAACATCGGAAATGACAAAGTTGTCGCGTTCGCGAGCCATGATCAAAAACGGGTTCTTCTTGGGATTCTCAGTGTCGACGTCTTCAGGCGGCGTTTGCGGTTCATTGGGAAGCTTCACGTCTGTTTTGTACACGCCGGTGTTGTCAGTCTTGCCGCTCGCCAGAGTATTCTTCGCGTTGGTGACTTCGACGCTGACGCCTTCGTGTGGCTCGCCGGTTTTGCGATCCACGATATAGACCAGCACCTGACCGTGTTTATTTGTCTTCTCGATCATCGTGAGGTTCGTCACAATGGCGAGCGAGTATGCGCGCTGATCGCCGTTGACGGCTTCGATCAGATAGACGCCCGCGTCGATTTTGCCGAGCGTGATCATGCGGCTGTCGTACTCGTTTTCGAGCGCCGGCAATTTCTCGCGCCAGTCTTTGACTTTCTGATCGGGATTGAGCAGCGGCACACGCGCATAATCGGCAACGTTCAAAGGTGTGCGCGTCGCCTCGGGTTCCTTTCGGTACTTCTCGTTGAACGCGACGCGATGATCTTTTTCCAGATGTGATCGCACATAATCCTTCACCCAACCAAATAAAGAAGTCTTCAGTCGATGTGTTCTCTCGAGCAGCGAGATACGCGCGCCGTAGCCCTGGGCGATCTGTTCTTTCTCTTTCTCGCCCATCTCGTGCGGATCGTCGAGTTGTTTGAAGAATTTGTTCGGGTCCTTGATGCGATAGACACGAAAGTCCAGATAGTCGATGTTCTGATAGCTGGCCCAGAGCCGTGCCGATTCATTCGGCGAATAAGTCTTGTTGGTGGTCAGCGAAAAGTACGGCTTGTCGCTGACGACCTTGGGTGGTTCTGACTCGGCAGCGATGCTTGCCGGTGCCGGCGTAGTGCGTGACCGAATAATATTGAAGCCGAAGACCGAAGCGACGAGTGCAAGATAGATGATGGCGGTCGCGATGTAGCGACGCGCTTTCGAAGAAGTGGACACGTTAGTGACCTCCTCCGGGATCAGAGCCCGGGGACAATTTAACAATCAGATCGGCTTGTGGAATTCGAAGAGAAACGGACGTCGAGCCGGCGTAGCCGGCGGCAGGATTTAGACCAGGGCAAGCGCAGCGCAGCCCTGGGTACGATTTCCCACCGACGATGGAAGCCCGCGTTAACGGGCGACAGAATGTTTTTCGAAACAACTTCTGTCGCCCGCTAACGCGGGCTGCGAAATCAAATGACGAACTAACCCGGGGTTCCGCTCCGCTCCACCCTGGGCTAAGTTCTGCCGCGCGCTGCGCACGC
>DASQYL010000271.1:0-5644 GCA_035639235.1 Pyrinomonadaceae bacterium
CCACGAAACCGTCGACCCCTTTGTCGCACATCAACCTGCTGGCGAAGGGCTGGGGCATCCCGAATGTTTACATCAAAAATGCGCAACAGCTTCTGAAGGACTACAACGGCTGGTGGGTCGAATTCGATGCGCGCCGCGACAACTATTCGATCAAAAAAGCCGACAACAGCGCGCTTAGTGAGTATCAAGCGCGTCTGAAACAGCGGCTCGATTTAATGAAGCCGCGCGGCGACTTGTCGGTGACGAAACTCGCCGGACTCAACGAACAACGCGCGTCTTCGGTCATAGCTTACGGAGCGAAATCGGCGAATCTGGGGGAATTAATTCACGCCCGGATTCCGGGATTCATGGTGCCGCCGGGATTCACTGTTCCGTTTTTCTATTACGATCAATTTCTGCGCGAGAACAAATTGGACGACGCCATCTACACGATGCTGAACGATCAGAAGTTCGTGCACGATCCGGCATATCGCCGCGCATATCTCACGCGCATGCGCGAGAATTTTCAAAAGGGGACAATCAACGCTGGTTTGCGTGCCGAAGTGTTGCGCCGCGCGCACGAGGAGTTTCCCGGCAAAGGTTTGTTCGCACGTAGCTCGACCAACAGCGAGGACCTGCCGAACTTCAACGGAGCCGGGTTATACACGACGATGCCGAATCTCAAGACCGACGACCAATTGATCGAAGGAATCAAGACCGTCTGGGCGTCGGTGTGGAATTTCGAAGCTTATGAAGCGCGCGAACGCGCCGGCATCGATCACATGAAGATCTACATGGCTGTTTTGATTCAGGAGGGAATCAATTCGGAAAGCTCCGGGGTGATGATTACCGCCGACCCGTTTAATCGCCAGCCGGAGATGATCAATCGAGGTTCGATTTACATCAGCGCGAAACGCGGTTTGGGAATGCGTGTAGTCGAAGGGCAGCGCATCGCCGAGCAAGTGGTCTTTCGCCCAATCGCAAATTCCGTTCAGGTCTTGACGCGATCCGAGGAAGACAGTCTGCTGACGTTCGACGAACACGGCGGGATCAAGGAGATTCCGATCAGCGGTGAGCGCGTCGTCCTCACCGATGATATTGTTCGCCGCCTGGCGGCAGCTGCCGAGAAAATCAAACAGTTGTTTCATGGAAAAGATCAGGACATCGAATGGGCTTTCATGAAGGGACAGATTTATATCGTGCAAGCGCGTCCATACATTCCCGGCTAATTTCGGTTTGACATGATCTCGCTCGTCGTTTATAAACATTCACTGTAATGAGAACGCATCGCAGCACGTGGCATCACCATCATCATGGCGCGCCGCTGGCTGTGTCTTTGCGTTAACCAGGTTTTCAAACTTTTCGCAAACCCGCTGCCAGTGACCAAGGTCAGGCAGCGGGTTTCTTTTTTGCCGGAAATCGTCAATGCACCTCTCTAGGATTCCAAGTGGCGTGCGATATTACGTGGGCGAAGCCGCGCGCCGGCGGCGGGCCGTCGAAGACTACGCAATTTCGGTTTTTGCCGGCTGGTCCTACGAAGAGATTTCTACGCCCACGATCGATTATTACTCGCTCTTTGAGCAAGGCATGGGAGCAGAAGCACAAACCAGCTTCCGCTTTGTTGATGTCGATGCTCGCCTGCTCGCTTTGCGTCCCGATGTGACATCTTCAGTCGCGCGGGCGTGCGCTACGCTGCTGGCTGAAAAGCCGCGACCGCTGCGCCTCTGTTACGCCTCCAACGTATTTCACCAGCAGCCGCGCACGCAGGCCGAGTGGCGCCGCGAGACGACTCAATTAGGTTGTGAATTGATTGGTGCTTCAGGCATTGCGGCTGACGTCGAACCATTGCTGATCGTAGTCGAGACTTTGAAGAAGCTGGGACTTGAAGGCAAACACCGCATCACGATCAATAACGTCGCAATATTCGATGGCATAGCGGAAGGGCTCGGCTTGAATAGTGAATCAAGGGAGCGATTGAGAGCTTTGATCGACGCACGCGATACGGCCGCGCTCACGGAACTGCTTACCGAACTCGGCGTAGACGATGACGAGCGAGATTTATTTGTGCAGATTACTCGCCGCTCTGGTAAAGGTCGAATAATCGACGAAGCCGGCAAGGTGATAACGAATTCTCGCTCACGCGAGGCGCTCGAGGCTTTGGCCGAGACGTGGAACGTCATCGAAGCCCTGGGCTTGGCTGATTCATTCGAGATCGACCTTGGCGATGTACCGGATCTCGACTACTACACGGGACTGCTTTTCAATATTTACGTCGCGGGTTCCGGCATGCGCGTCGGGCGCGGCGGCCGTTACGATCGGCTGACTTCGAAGTTTGGAAAGGCTGAGCCGGCAAACGGCTTCGTGCTTGATCTTGATGAAGTTACGAATGTTGTGGCGCCACGCCAACTGGCGTTGAAAGAGAGCACCTGTTCGCCGGTCGCGGTTGCCGGCAGCGGCATTCCCGCTTTTCAACAAGCTCTGCGTCGCCGCGCTCGTGACGAGAAAATCGCGTTGAGTTATAGACCATGCTGACGATCGCAATAGCGAAAGGAAGATTACAGGGCGAAGCGCTCGATCTATTGTCGCGCGCGCGCATCAGGATTTCGCCGGCTGATTTGGCTTCGCGGAAGCTGACTGTCGAAGACGAACGTCGTCAGTACCGAATCATCTTCGTAAAGCCCGCGGACGTTCCGGTGTACGTCGAGCATGGCATCGCGGATTGCGGGATCGTCGGTCGCGACGTGGTGATCGAATCAAACGCCAATTTGCTGCTGCCGCTCGATTTGAAAATTGCGCGTTGCAAAATGATAGTGGCTACCACCGGCGCAGAGCTAATGAATGGCGGCATGCTGCGGGTCGCGACGAAATATCCACGCATCGCGGCCACGCATTTTGGCGAGCGAGGAATTCCCGTCGAAATCATTCCGTTAGTCGGTTCGGTGGAACTCGCGCCTGTCCTCGGGCTGGCAGATTGCATCGTCGATTTGATGGAAACCGGCCGGACGCTGCGAGAGAACGGACTGCGAGTCGTAGCAGAAGTTTTGGATTCAAGCGGCCGTCTGGTGGTGAATCGGGCCGCTTATCAACTGAAGACCGAAGCTATCGCCGATCTGGTTTCCTTACTCAGTGAAGCGGCGGAGGAAGCAAGTTCGAAGAGATGATCAGGCTGATTCCCACAATCGATCGACGAGCGCGCGAACAAATGCTGGCGAAGATCAAAGCGCGCAGCGTCGTCTTTGATCGTGACTTGTTGAGCAGCGTCTCGTCCATCATCGATGACATTCGTAATTCTGGCGATACCGCGCTGATTGATTACACCCGCCGTTTCGATCGCGTCGGATTGCGGCCTCAGATCTTGCGCGTGGATCCGGAAACGTTGCGCAGCGCGGCCGCCAAAGTAGACCCCTGCGTCCTGGAGTCCATGCGCGACGCAATTGCGAATGTGCAGCGCTTTCATGAACGTCAAATCGAAACGTCATGGGAATTCAAACCAAGACCCGGCGTTGTTCTCGGGCAGCGGATCACACCGATCGATTCTGTCGGAGTATATGTGCCCGGTGGGACGGCCGCTTATCCGTCGTCGGTAATTATGAATGTCGTACCTGCGCAGATTGCCGGTGTCAAACGAATCGTCGTGGCAACACCGCCTCGGACGATTACCGAAAATCCGGCAGTGGCCGCGGCGGTGGTCGAACTGAAGATCTCCGAGGCTTACGGCATAGGCGGCGCACAAGCGATTGCCGCGTTGGCGTTTGGCACTGAAACCGTGCCGCGCGTCGATAAGATAACTGGCCCCGGCAATAGATACGTGGCCGCTGCAAAGAAACTCGTGTTCGGCGCAGTTGATATCGATTCGATTGCGGGGCCAACCGAAGTTGTGATCGTGGCGGATGAAACCGCAAACGCCGCGTTCGTTGCCGCAGACATGCTGGCGCAGGCAGAACATGCTGAAGACGCGTCGGCGATATTGATTACGACAAGTGAATCTTTGGCGGGCGCGGTTGCAGATGAACTCGCGAAGCAGATCGACGATCAACCAAGAAAAGAAATCATCCGCAAGTCACTGGCCCAATTCGGGGCGATCATTATCGTCGATACTCTCGAACAGGGATGTGACATCGTTAACGATCTTGCGCCGGAACATCTGCAAGTGATTGTCGCTGATGAGTCAGCGATTACGTCACAGGTACGGCATGCGGGCGCGATCTTCTTCGGTTCGTTCACGCCAGAGGCCGTAGGTGATTATTGGGCGGGGCCAAACCATGTGCTGCCAACAGCGGGTGCGGCGCGATTTTCGTCTGCTTTGGGTGTGTACGACTTTGTGAAGCGCACCAGCACCTTGCGCTATTCGGCCGAAGCTTTGCGGGTCGCGATTCCAAAAATTGCGGCGCTGGCCGATGCCGAAGGACTGCGCGCGCACGCCGAATCAGTAAAGATCAGACAGTGATGAAGAACGCGAACAAGAAAATAAAACCGGAGGTGCTGGGACTGAAGGAGTACGCGCTGCAGCCCCACCGCGCGTCAATCAAGATTAATCAGAATGAGAATCCGTGGGATGCGCCGGATCGAATAAAAAGCGAAACCTTGAAGCGTATCGAGGCACGGCAGTGGTCACGCTATCCCGATTTCGTCGCGTTTGACCTGCATGCAAAACTCGCTCGGTTCGCCGATTGGACCCCGGACGGCATGATCGCCGGCAACGGATCGAATGAATTGATTCAGGCCCTGCTGATGGTAACTATTGGCCCAGGTAAGCGAGTTTTGATTTGCGAACCAACATTTGCTTTGTACCGGCAGATAACTACAGTGCTGGGCGGCGAAATTATTAGCGCGCCGGTCAAGAAAGACTTTGGTTTCGACGCCCACGCTATAAGTGATGCAATGCGCATGTTCAATCCGGTCGTGACGATTATCTGCTCGCCGAACAACCCGACGGGACAGGTGATTGACGCCGAGGCGCTAAGCAGCATTCTTCGCCAGACGTCGGGATTGGTTGTGATCGATGAGGCCTATCATGAATTTGCGGACCAATCAGTCGTGCCGTGTTTGCGCGATCACGAGAACCTGATTGTGCTGCGCACATTTTCGAAGGCGATGGCCCTGGCGGGTTTGCGTGTCGGGTATTTACTGGCGGCGCCGGACTTGACGGCTGAAATAAAGAAGGCGGTGCTGCCTTATAACCTAAACGCGTTCTCGCAAGCCGCGGCCGAGGTCGCGATCGAGCTTTACGAGACGGACCTTAAGCCGTTGGTTAAGCGCATTGTAGCGGAGCGCGAGCGGGTCTTCAGCGAGCTGCAAAACATCGCCGGGCTGACGCCAGTTCGCTCACGTGCAAACTTTATGATCGTACATTCGGTGATCAAGCCGCAGGTTGTCTTTGAAGAACTTTTGCGGCGCGACATTCTCATTCGCGATGTCAGCAGCTATCCGATGTTGGCTGATTATTTCCGACTCAGCATGGGCCGGCCAGACGAAAATGAAAAAGTACTTGCCGGCTTGCGAGAAATTTTTGAGTCCGCCGCAACCGCATCAACAAACTGAAATGAAGAACACCAAGGACCACAAGCGCACCGGAAAAGTTCATCGGAAGACGAATGAAACCGATGTACGCGTGACGCTAAATCTCGACGGAACCGGCGAATCAAAAATAGCGACCGGATTGCCG
>DASQYL010000272.1:0-11041 GCA_035639235.1 Pyrinomonadaceae bacterium
GGCCGTGTAGTCTTCCGGATTCGCCGAGAACACAAGCATGACATCGAGCGGCAGACGCACCGGATAACCCTTAATTTGCACGTCGCCTTCCTGCATGATGTTGAAGAGGCCAACCTGAATCTTCCCGGCGAGATCGGGCAATTCATTGATGGCGAAGATGCCGCGATTCGCGCGCGGGAGCAGGCCGTAGTGAATGGTCAGTTCATCGCTGAGCAGATGTCCGCCCTTCGCCGCTTTGATTGGATCGACGTCGCCGATAATGTCAGCGATCGTCACGTCGGGCGTTGCCAGTTTCTCGACAAAGCGCGCGTCGCGATTGATCCAGTCGATGTGCGCTGCATCACCGTGCAATTCGATGGTCTGGCGTCCGAAAGCGCTGATGGGACGAAATGGATCGTCGTTTACTTCCGAACCGGCGATGATCGGGATCTGCGGATCAAGCAGGTCCGTGAGCTGACGAATGATGCGGCTCTTGGCCTGTCCGCGCAAACCCAGCAGAATGAGATTGTGCCGCGAGAGAACCGCGTTCACGAGTTGCGGCACCACTGTCTCGTCATAGCCGACAATTCCAGGAAAAAGTTTTTCGCGCCGCTTGAGTTTGCAAATCAGGCTCGCACGCATCTCGTCTTTGACCGAGACGCTTCGGTAACCACTGGCTTTTAATTCAACTAAAGTCCTTGCTCGTTCCATGAAGAGGATTCTAAACCGCAGCGTGTCAGAACCGCGAGCGGTAGCGACTGGATCGAGAACTCGCCGATCGATAAAGCTCTCATTCACACCTCGCTTCAGGAGCCAGTTGGGAAAGAGTATTTCTCCGTGACTCCGTGCAAACCTCTGTGCCTCAGTGGTGGAATTGCGCGGGAAAAGTTCACCACAGAGACACTGAGACTGCACCTAGACACAGAGAATCCAATTCTCCGACTGGCTCCTGAAGCGAGGTGTGATGAAACGACATTATTCAGTCGGCACAAACTTCTGCGACTGGTGCCTTACGATTCCATCCGTTTCCAATTTCACCAAATGCGCCAGCACCGCACGTTCCGCCATCGCGTGAGCTTTAGGAGAAACGTCCGTATAAACGCGCTCCACGATCTGCTTCGGTGTTGACGCGCCGGCTCGCACCGCATCAAGAATTAAACGCTCTCGTTCAAATCGATGCGCAATATATTCATCGATCTTCTCGTAAGCGTTTGCGACCGGGGGGCCGTGGCCGCCAAATAACACCGAGAGATTTGGGAGCGCGCGCATTCGTCTGAGCGACGCAAGGTACTCTCTCATATTTCCATCCTGCGGATCGATCAGCACCGATCCGAAACCAACAACGTTGTCGCCCGAGAGCAATCCTCCGTTTCGCTCATCGTAAAAGCAGAGGTGTCCGCGAGCGTGGCCCGGCGTGAACAGAGCGCGCAACTTGATAGGCGGCGCGCCATTGAGTTTGATCGTTTCGTCATCTTCGATAAACCGATCGACCGGAAACTGGTCTTTCGATGATTCAGCAGTCAACCGATGCGCCGCAACTGGCACGCGTCGCCCATAACGCTCTTCGAGATGATCGTTCAGTGCGTTGATTCCCGCGACGTGATCGGGATGAACGTGCGTCAGGACAATCTCGCGCGGGTAGCTTCCCAGGGCCATCAGATCATCGACACACTCAGCCAGCGCCTGTTGCTCGTCTTCATGAGGCGATCCCGGATCGACGATGAGCAGGTCTTTACTCGTGTAAATCAAATAACAATTTGTGTGTGTGGCCGGCGGTTTTGTCGGCGTCCGCACGGGAAAGCAAATGTAGTTGGGATGAAACTCCATGCGGCGGTTCGGTTGACGATGTGCTTCGGGAACGGAAAGGAATCTCTCGATCAAATCGTCATTCACTCCCGCTGCGAGACTCTTCATCGCGTGCAGCACCGGCGGTACGACAATGATTTCGCTGCGTTGCCACTGCGAGTAGGCATCGCGCGCGGCGATCCATTCCCCACTTTCAAGTTCTGAATCTTCCGTGACGTGAGGTTCTTGTTTTGCTGGGCAGCTTGCAAGAAAGAACCAGGTATCAAACCGGCGCGGCGCAAACGGAGGAGTCACCCAACGCCCAACAAACGTAAAGTCATTCGCATCCGGCCGCAGACCGTAATGATCGAGTAACTGCGGCCACGTCATGCGTCCCGATTCCAAATCATCAAACAGCGAGGCACGCTGACCAATCGTCAAGGTTTCTGCTCCGCGCGCGAGCAGCACGCCGACTTCTTCAAACAATTCGCGCGCGCCGCAACTGATCATCGCCGCGCGCTCTTGATCGTCGCAATTGATGACCTTTGTTTCGGCATCGAACGATTCGCGTTGGCCGCCGGGAAACGCGCGATAGCCGCCGAGAAAAGTGAGCTTCGTACTGCGCTTGACCCAGAAGACTTCAGGATTATTTGGATCGGTGTTTGGGCGGAGAAGAATGATGGCGGCGGCATCTTTGGGTTGAAGAGAAGACATGTCCGCAGATTACGCGCATGAAGTCAGTACCACCTGGGTTAGCGGGTGGGTTAAAGAGGCGCCTTCGACCCATCCGCTAACGCGGATGGTACTGACTGCCGGGCGGAGTCCACCGATAATTCCTACCATCTGAATCTCTCGCCGTCGCGCCCCGTCCACGGATTGCCGCGCATGTGATAGCCGCCTTCTTCCCAAAAGCCCGCTCGATCTTCGGCGAGGAAGCGTACCCCTTTGATCCACTTCGCAGATTTCCACGCGTAGAGTTGAGGAATGATCAGCCGCACTGGGCCACCATGTTCCGGCGGAATCGGCTGACCGTCATGAAGAAATGCAAACAAGGAGTCTTCCTTGAGAAAATATTCAAGCGGCACGTTGGTGGTCCAACCGTAATCGTACGCTAGCGCGAGCACGAACTTCGCCTCAGCCTTGACGCCGGCGCGCTCGGCGATTTCATGCGTTGAGACGCCGGTCCAGACGTTATCGAGCCGCGACCAGCGGGTGACGCAATGAAAGTCCGCATAGACTTTCACCGGCGGCAGCTCCATGAATTCTGAGAGAGAAAATGCGAGCGGCCTTTCAACCAGGCCATCGACTTCAAATTTCCAGGTGGCCAGATCGATTGGCGGCGCGCCATGCGCATCGAGCACGGGCCAGCGCTTGGTGCGCGACTGTCCTTGCGGGATGCGATTTTCACGACGCGTGTCCGGAGAGATGATTACGTCAGGCTCGACAATTTCTTCCGGATTGCGCGGATCGTGCGATTGGTACTTGGGATCTTTGATTAAGGAGTCGAGGAAGCTCATCTTCGAACGTTATGTCGTTGCGGTTTGCACCTTCACCAGTGAATCAACCAGCTCGCGCTCTTTCTCGACGAGCGTTCGCAGAGTTTCGCGAAAGATTCGCTGGGCCAATGAACGGTCGCGCAATAACAAAGTGTGCAGCGATTCATCGGTCCATTTTAGAACTGTGCAATCTTCCCTGGCGCACGCTGAAGCCGAACGCGGGATGCCACACAATAAAGCCAACTCGCCGAGCATGTCTCCGGGCGTCGCCTCAGTTAGCACCAACCGTTGACCTTCACGTTCGACAAAGACTTCAACTGCGCCCTTCAGAATCAGCACCGCAAATTCCGCCGGCTCGCCTTCTTTCAGTAGCAGCTCGCCCGCGGTCAGTTGCGCGATCTCTCCTGCGTCGAGTAGTCGCTTGGTGCCGTTCGCAGTGAATCCCTCCAACAACGGGAACCTGGTCATCACATCAGCATAATCTTCGCTCATTCATTCCGCCTCTATTCTAATTGCGATTCTCAACTGCCTTTCCAACACCGTCGCCCTCAGTCGTTAATATGATATTCGAGAGTCATCCATTGGGAGACCCGTTTGCCCTCTTTTTCTGCCGGCTGAAACCGGATTGTCTTGGCGGTCCGAATTGCTTCGTCATCGAGACTTTGTGAGACGTGCCTTTGTACCTTGATATCGGTGACTTTGCCATCGCCGCAAAATATCGCGCGCAAAATTACGACAGCGGAGGAATATGTGGCCATCTCATAACTGTCGAAGTGTGGCGCCGGATAGTCCAGAACTTTGACTTTGCGATCGACTTCCTTGCCAGTGTAGACAGGTAACGAACATTCCGGCGTCGGACTCGGTTTCGGAGTCTGGGCTGAGAGAGACCAGACTCCGATAAAGACGATTAGCACCGATTCTATCAATTGAATGCGATTTCTCATGAGGGTCTAGAGTTCTTCTCAGCCAGCTTCACCAATTCTTCCGGCATCCATTTGCCGACGCCTTTGTCGACGGCTGCGCGAATGCCTTTCGATCGGTCGTGCCAATCATCGCGACTGCCTTCAACTCTACGCGTGCTCGCGTAATTTTCCGTCTGCTCGAGCGACAGCACGATGCCTTGCGCGATGTCATTCCAATCTTTTTGTTGAATGCCGCGCAAAACGAGCGGCAGCCCGGCTGACCAGTCTTCTTCCGGCGCGAGCGCGTCTTGCTCGGGAATTGTCAGATTGTAAGTCGGCGGCAAAGCCGCGCCTTTGAATTCGTTGACGAGCTGTTTGGCGATGTCCCGGTAAGCGACCTTTGGGTTTTCGTTCCGAATCGCTTGTGCGCGACGGAAAAGGTCGGCGACAGTTGGCCCGGTTTGAGTCTCAGCCACGGCGTTCTCCTGCAAATCTTTTGTGATATTGATAAGTTACACGCGCGATGCTTGCAACTCAAGGCAGATTGGATCGTTCAGGTAACGCAAACGCGGAAATGTGCGTCTAAGCAGAAAAAGTCGCCCGCAGTTCCCGGCGAGTCTTCCCCATAGCTCTAATATTTCGCTTATCCAGGAGCGCTCGTCATGACTCTCTCAAAACGGCTCGTCTCGCTGCTGCTGATCTATTGTTTTGTAATCGCGACTGTGTCGGCGACCGCCAGCGGGTCGTCAAGTGACTTCAGGCTACCGCCTATAGTCGGGCAATTTCCTACCACCCAGAGCGCAACTCAAGTTGGTGCTCTGGCGCCGGTGACGAGAGTTTTCAATTTTCTTTCGTCGCTCTTTTGGTCGACTGAATCAAACGTCGCCGATGTGGAGATCAATAAAGAAGAGCGAGGCCTCAGGTTTCGTCTGAGCGAGGCGCCCGATCAACCTGAAGCAAAACCGGAAAGCAAGATCGCGGAAGCGACGATCCTGTCTGACGCTGAGACGCAAGCCGTCCTCAGTCGATTACCTGCGATCAAGTCCGAGCCGGGCGATGAAACCGAATTCGCGCTGCGCGAAAGATCTCTGCCGGCGCCGCGCACCGGCGCCATCGTCATGCAACCGTTTCCCGCGGCGAGCGAATTAGCGCGGCCGCCAGAAACAGCAGCCGGCCCGTTGGAAGTGGTTCGCTTCTCACCCGAGGGAGATGTACCGGTGGCGCCGAATTTGAGCATCACGTTCTCGCAACCGATGGTCGCGGTGACGTCGCAGGAAGAAGCTGCGGAGTTCGTGCCGGTGAAACTCTCGCCGCAGCCGCCGGGCAAGTGGCATTGGATCGGCACGAAGACTTTGTTGTTCGAACCGGAGATCCGCTTCCCCATGGCGACGCAATATTCAATCAGCATTTCTGCGGGAACGAAATCGGCAGCCGGCGCGAAGCTCTTGCAGGCGAAGAGTTGGAGCTTCGCCACACCACCACCGGCCGTCAAGACCTTTTACCCGACACGATCGTCCGTGCAACGTCGTGACGTCTTGATGTTTGCCGAGTTCGATCAGCGCATCGACGCTGCGACAGTTCTCAAGCATTTAGATCTCGAAGGTGACAACAAGAGAATCAACTTGCGGCTGGCGACGAAGGAAGAAATCGACAAGAACGTCGAAGTGCGCGACTTAGTGAAGAGGGCCCAGCCAAATCGTTGGGTTGCTTTGCGCGCGGTTGATGTGAATGGTCAAACAGATAACGCCTTGCCCGCCGCCGCGAACGTCAATGTGACGGTTCTCGCGGGCACGCCGTCAGCCGAAGGCCCGCGGGTAACGCAACAAGCGCAAGCGTTTCCGTTTAGGACCTTTGGACCACTGCGATTGGTGAAGAGTTATTGCAGCTACCCGGCTAACAGCAACTGCCTGCCCGACGAATCGTGGGTGCTTGAATTCAGCAATCCGCTCAGAGTGGAAGATCAAACAGATGAGCGCGTGCGGATCGAGCCGCCGCTTCCGAACGCACACGTTACCGTCTACTCCAACACACTACGCATCGACGGGCTGAAGAATCCAAATACAACTTACAAAGTAACGATCGACGGATCGTTACACGATCAATTCGACCAAACGCTGGGCAAAGACGAATCGGTCGAATTCAGGATTGGCGCTGCGCGCTCGCAGATAAGTTTGTCCGGCTCAGGCTTCGTCGTGCTTGATCCGCAAGGGCCGCGTCAGATTTCGCTCTACAGCGTGAATTACCAGTGGGCCAAGTTCAGTCTCTACGCCGTCGCGCCCGAGGATTGGGGCAAATTTCAAACGTATATACAAATGCGTTTCCGTAACGATGCGGCGACCCCGCAGCCGCCGGGACGTCTCGTCATTTCAAAATCAATCAACCTGCAGCAGAGACCGAACGAGATGATCGAGACACCAATCGATCTGACGCCGGCTTTGAAGGACGGTTTGGGCCAGGTGATTGTGATCGTCGAAAGCCCGCACAACCAGAATTACCCAGGTCCGCTGATGGCTTGGGTGCAATCAACCCAGATTGGTCTGGATGCGTTCCTGGACAACGATGAACTTCTGGGTTGGGCCAACTCGCTTAATGATGGGTCGCCGTTTGGTGGCGTGCAGATGCAAATCATTCCGGCAAATGCTCCCAGCGTGACGGCGGCAGACGGATTGGCGCATCTGCCCTTAACAACTGTTTCAAATTCGCCAGCCAACGTGTTGGTGGCGCGGCGCGGAAACGATGTCGCCATGCTGCCTGAAAATGCCAACTACTGGTGGGCTACTTATGGAAACTGGCGACCAAAGCCGAGGACCGATCAATTGCGTTGGTATGTCTTCGACGATCGCAAGCTTTATCGGCCGGGTGAAGAAGTTCACGTTAAAGGATGGGTCCGCCGCATTGGTTTCGGTCCGCGCGGGGACGTCGAACCGCTGTCCGGCGCGATCAGCCGCATTAACTATGTCGTCAAGGACAGTCGGGGCAACGATGTTCTGAAAGGAACTACGACGCCGAATTTGTTTGGCGGATTCGATTTCGCTTTGAAGCTGCCGGACACGATGAATCTCGGCAACGCTCAAGCGCAATTTCAAACAGAAAGCACGATGAAGGACTTCGATAAGCAGACTTGGATGCATATCTTTCAGGTGCAGGAATTTCGCCGGCCCGAATTTGAAGTCAACGCAAAAGTACAAACCGAAGGACCGCTCTTCATCGGCGACCATGCCGACCTAAACGTCACAGCTAATTATTTCGCCGGCGGTGAATTGCAAAACGCCGAGGTGAAGTGGCAAGTTCGTTCGTCGCCGACAAATTTCACGCCGCCCAATCGCGGTGATTACACCTTTGGCAGATGGACTCCGTGGTGGGAATACCAGACCGTCGAATATGATCAGAACAAGCAACAGACTCTTTCAGGCCGCACCGACGCGAGCGGCAAGCATCGTCTGCGGATTGATTTCGATTCGGTGAAACCGGCGCGGCCTTCGACGGTTACAGCGGAAGCAAGCGTGCAGGATGTGAACCGTCAACAGTGGACATCAACCGCCACGCTGCTGGTCCATCCGGCGAATCTGTATGTAGGTTTGAAGAGCGATAAGACATTTGTGCAGCAGGGCCAGCCGCTCGTCGTGCAATCGATCGTTACCGATCTCGACGGCCATGGCGTCGCAAATCGCGAAATAAAGATGCGCGCGGTGCTGCTCGACTGGAAGCAAATCAAAGGCACGTGGCAACAGGTCGAAGTGAACCCGCAAGACTGCACTGTTCGATCCGGCGACGATGCCGTCAAGTGTACGTTCACACCGAAAGACGGCGGGACCTATCGTGTACGCGCGACCATCCAGGATGATCGCGGACGCGCAAACGAAAGCGAGATCACGCTGTGGGTTGCCGGCGGAAAACAACCGCCGAACCGCGGTATCTCGCAAGAAAAAGTCGACCTCATTCCCGATCGCAAAGAATACAAAGCGGGCGACACGGCGCAGGTCCTCATGCAAGCTCCTTTTTATCCCGCGGAAGCGGTGATGACTCTGCGGCGTTCAGGAATTTTAAAGACTGAACGCTTTCGCATCGATTCGGCGACCTACACTTTGCGCATTCCGATCGAAGAAGCGTGGACGCCGAATGTCCATTTGCAGGTGGATATTGTGGGGGCTGAAGATAGGTCGGAACCGAATGCGTTAGCGGGCGGGTCAGCGAGGCGCAGCCTCACTGAAAATCAAAATGGGACAACGCCGGAAAGGCAGAGCCTTTCCGCACAGCCGGGCGCCAAAGCCGCGATCGCCAAGCGTCCCGCATTCGCGTCCGGCGAGATCAATCTCTCGATTCCGCCAATCTCGCGACGGCTCAATGTCACGGCCACGCCCCGCGACAAGACGATTGAGCCGGCGGCTAACACTACGATCGATGTCGAGGCGAAGGATGCCGGCGGTGCTCCCGTGCGCGACAGCGAAGTTGCAGTTGTCGTCGTAGATGAATCGGTGCTGGCGCTGACGAATTATCAATTAACGGATCCGATGCAGATTTTTTATAGCGACCGAGAGAGTCTTGTTGGTGATTATCACTCACGGGCGAACGTGCAAATTCAGGCAAACAGTCCTTTTGAACGTCTTCAGCTGCTTGCCGATTTGAGTCGCTCGCCGGGAGTGATGACGGAAACCGTGCGAGTCGAGTCCGACATGGTGACGGCATTGCCAATGAATGGCCGCGCTATTCAGAACTTCGCTTACTTGGCGCCGGGAGGCGCGCCCTCCCCGAAACCCGGAGCGAGCGAACCGGCCATTCGCATGCGCAAGAACTTCGATGTCCTCGCTGTTTTCTCTCCGTCGGTTCATACGGACGCAAACGGTCGCGCGCAGGTGCAGGTGAAGGTGCCCGACAATCTCACGCGTTATCGCGTGATGGCGGTGGCCGTCGATCAAGCGAAGCAGTTTGGATCGGGTGAATCGACGATTACCGCGCGGCTGCCTTTGATGGCGCGGCCTTCAGCGCCGCGATTCATGAACTTCGGCGATCGCATCGAGTTGCCAATCGTTCTTCAGAATCAAACCGACAATACGATGACGGTCGATGTCGCGGTGCGCGCAACGAATGCTTCATTTGTCCAAAGTCCAACGTCCAGTGTCCAAAGTTTGGTTAACAACACAAACATTGGACCGTCGACTTTGGACGTTGGACGGAACATTGCCGGTCGTCGCGTCACCGTGCCCCCGAACGATCGCGTCGAGGTGCGCATCCCCGCAGCGGCCGTCAAAGCGGGCACTGCGCGTTTTCAAATCGGCGCGGTGTCGGGCAAATGGTCCGATGCTGCCGAAGTTCAATTGCCGGTCTGGACGCCCGCGACTACCGAAGCGTTTGCGACCTACGGCGAAATCGATCAAGGATCGATCGATCAACCGGTAAAGGCGCCGGCAAACGTGTTTCCGCAATTTGGTGGCTTGGAGATCCAGACTTCATCGACGCAGCTCCAGGAATTAACCGACGCCGTGATCTATCTCACCAGTTATCCCTACGAATGTTCCGAGCAGATGGCTTCGCGCGTCATCACGATCGCCGCGCTGCGCGATGTGTTGACCGCATTCAAATCAAAAGACCTGCCGCCGCCCGAAGAAATGCAAGCCGCAGTCGCGCGCGACCTCAAGAACCTGCAAGGCATGCAGAACGACGACGGCGGTTTCAGTTTCTGGCGGCGCGGCGACGAATCGTGGCCTTATCTCGGCATTCATGTGGCGCACGCCTTAGCGCGCGCGCGGCAGAAAAAGTTCGATGTGCCACAGCAAATGTGGGACAAATCGCTGAAGTATCTGCGCAACATCGAATCGCACATCCCGTCGGATTACGGAATTTACGTGCGCCGCGCGATCATCGCTTACGCCTTGTATGTACGCGCGCAGATGGGCGATCGCGATCCGGCGCGAGCGCGGAAGTTAATCGGCGAAGCCGGACTAGAGAATCTTTCGCTGGAGTCTGTCGGCTGGTTGTTATCGGTACTCTCGAAAGATCCAGCTTCTACCAGCGAGGTCGCGGCGATTCAACACCTGCTTAACAACCGCGTCACCGAAACTGCCGCCGCGGCGCATTTCGTCTGCTCGTACAAGGACGCCGATTATTTGCTGCTGAATTCCAATCGCCGCGCGGACGGCATCATTCTGGAAGCCTTGATCGGCGATCAACCAAACAGCGATCTGATTCCCAAAATCGTGCGCGGACTGCTGGCGCATCGCACGCGGGGCCGCTGGGAAAACACGCAGGAGAATGTGTTCATTCTGCTGGCGCTGGACCGTTACTTCAATACGTTTGAAAAGGTGACGCCGAACTTCGTCGCGCGCGCGTGGCTCGGCGAACGGTTCGCCGGCGAGCAAGAATTCAAAGGACGATCGACCGACCGGCAGCAGATCAATGTGCCGATGCAGTACTTGGCGCAGACAAACGGCACGCAGAATCTGCTAATTAGCAAAGATGGAGCGGGCCGGCTTTATTATCGAATCGGATTGAATTACGCGCCGAGTGATTTGAATTTGAAACCGGTCGATTACGGATTCACGGTCGAGCGCAGTTACGAGGCGATCGACGACCAAGCGGACGTAAGGCGCGATGCCGACGGCTCGTGGCACATCAAAGCAGGTGCGCGTGTGCGGGTGCGGCTGACGATGGTGGCCACCTCAAGGCGCTATCACGTGGCACTCGTCGATCCTATGCCGGCCGGATTCGAAGCATTGAATCCGTCACTCGCGACCACGGGCACCTTACCACGCGACAAAACACAGACCGGTGTGGGCGAGTTCGGAAGCTCATCGTTCGGTTTCGGCTGGTGGTGGTGGCGTCCTGTTTGGTACGAACATCAAAACTTGCGCGACGAGCGCGCCGAGGCGTTCACTTCGCTGT
>DASQYL010000273.1:0-2422 GCA_035639235.1 Pyrinomonadaceae bacterium
AATCTCTTCGTACGCTTGCATCAAAACAATGAAGCGCTGGTAATTCGAGTTGATTTCGACGAACGCGAAGAGATGATGCGAACCTCGTCGGAGAAATTCTACATCACCGATCATTATTTGAATTATCCATGGGTATTGGTCCGCATGGCCGCCGTCAATGCCGATGAATTACGCGATCTTCTGACTGGATCGTGGCGGCGTGCGGCAAGTGAGAGCCGGCGAAGGAAGTAATCCGGTCATCAGGAGACGATGCGCGCTTCTAACAATTCACGCACAGCCTCGGAAGACAAGAATGTTTGTTTGAGCGCGGGGTCGGAAACGCTGGCGGCGATCTGCTGGACGATCTCTGCCGCTTGGTCGAACGATTCTCGGGCGCCGGCTTGATCGCCGTTTGCAGATCGCAATCGCCCCACCGCCGCATGAATTCGCCATGCGACGACTGGGACCGGATATTGCTTCAGCTCATCGAGCGCCCGCTGAAATGAGCTTTCAGCGTTCGCGCGATCTCCTTCGGCGATTGCAATCTCGGCAAATAGTTTCTGCGCCACGGCGATATACTTGTGTACTTCGTATTTCGTCGCCATCTCCAGCAGTCGATTAGTAATCTCACGAGACTTAGCCGTGTCGCCTTGTCGCAAAGCGTGCTCGGCCATGGCCGCGTGCAGACGAATGTTGTATCGCCAGCGGAACCAGGCATCGCGATCGAAAATCTCACGGACCTTGTGAAACGCGGAAATGGTTTCAGCGTCGTCGCCTGAATGCGTGTAATCGATGCCGAGATTGATCAACGAATTTGCTTCAGCCTCGTTGACGTGATGCTGATGTCCGATCTCCAGACCATATTGATCGTGTTTGAAGGCGCCCTCGAAGTCCTGCAACTCGCGATGAATCCAGCCGATGCAGTTCGGCATGCGCGGATGCCAGAACAAATCGCCGTTGCGGCCGGCCATTTTGATTGCTTCGCCTAAGATGGCCAAACCCTCGGACATCCGGCCGAGATTTCCATTCGACAAGCCGAGGAAAAACATCGACGTCAATAACAGAAAGCTGTCGCGCAATTCAGCAGCGAGTTGCCGTCCTTCGGTTTCAACTTCGATCGAGTGTTCATATTCAGTTTGGAAGAAATAGAGCGCGCCACGCCACACCAAGCCGGCAGCAAGTCCCGGCTTGAAATTCAATCGCCGCGCGACCGTAATTAAGTCGTCCAGCAGTGGCTTCGCCTGGTCCAACTCGCCATAGCAAAGATGCTTAAGCGACATCAGGGCCATAGTTTGCGCGCGCAGCTCTTGACTGCCGGCGCGCGTGGCTGCTTCGACGGCCTCACTCGCACGCACCTCTAATTCCTCGAGGTTGTGCGCAAAGAACAAAGCCAGGGAGAGCGAATTTAAAGCTACTGCCTCTTTCTCAGCCGAGCCTAACGGCTTCTGATGTTCGAGCATTCGCCTGTAGTCTTCGATCGAGTCCGCGAAACGGCTCAGCGCAAAGTTCACGCCGCCGCGCTTCTCATAAAGACTTACCAGAGTTTCGGTTTGCGATTCTTCCGGCAGTTTATCGACCAAACCAATCGCGCGCGTGTAGTGCTCGGCAGCTTCCGCATTAGCGTAAAGTTTCGTGGCGTTGTCGCCTGAATGGATCAGGTATTCGATCGCGCGCGCGAAATCGCGGCCTTGCTCAAAGTGAATCGCTAACTGCGAGGCCAGTTGTGGAGCGCGTTTGCCGTAATGCTTCAAGAGCTGTTCGCCGGCTTGACGGTGCAACATCACGCGGCGCTTGGCTACCAGATCGCTGTAAAGAAAATTTTGATAAAGCGCGTGCGCGAATCGGTAGCACGTCGCGAGACTGCCGTCGGGCAATTCCTCTTCCCCTACGGTTTCGATCAAGCGATGGGTCTTCTGCAAATGCGCGAGGCGCTCTTCCAAATCGACTTCGTCTTCGCCGAGCAAAGTGGCCACAACCGTCGATAAAAATTCAGCGCCTTCGACGCTGGCGTATTGCAGCGTGCGCCGCTCTTCCGCCTGCAACGCGTCGATCTTCTTGCTGATCATGCTGCGCACGCTTTCGGGAGCTTCCAGATCGAGTTCAGCCAACTGTCGCGTCAAGGACCAATGCGCGTTCGTCCGCGCAATATCGCCGCGCTCGCTCAGATAGTGCAGAAGATTCGTCGCAAACAGAGGATGCCCTTCCGTCTTTTCGTGAATCAACGAAGCGAACTGCGGCGGAAAATCGTTCGGACTAAAAGTCGCGTTCAGATATTCGTCGATGTGTTCGCGTCCGAGTGAGCCGAGCGCGACTTCTTCGCACAGGCGATGCGCCTGCATCTCGGCCTTGTAACTCTTCAACGGATGATTGGTGCGCTCGATGTCTTCGGGACGAAACGTTCCGACAATTAATAAACGCTGATTGGAAATTCGCTGGCAGAGAT
>DASQYL010000274.1:0-8266 GCA_035639235.1 Pyrinomonadaceae bacterium
CTCTGATTTCATCAAGTTTGATATCGGCAATAACACGATCGTCCTTGTCGACGACGACGATGTCGGTCTGGACCAACGAAGTAGTAATGCGAATGATATCTTCGGGGGCGATCTCTTGCGGCTTTTGTGGCTCCTGGGCGATGATTGCTTGAATCAAGAAAAGGACCGCCGAAAGGATAGCAATAAGTTGCTTCATATAATGCGAACTCCCTGGGATGTATGAGTAATTAGTCGAGGCTTCGGGAAGACGTGTGAATCGTGTCACAACTCGCTCTAGAGATCAAAGCAAGAACCAGAATTTTATTTCAACAGCGCGAGCATGACCAGATGCGGTTCAGTGATGTACTTCCAAGAACCGCGGTCAATGATTCGATCGATCACTCTCACGAGCTTTGAAATGGACCAGATCAAGAACGCTAACGGCGCAATCTCAGTCCAACCATTTGGAGGTACATACAAACGATTGTGCGGCCACTTTATCGATTCGTAAATCGATCCAAATTCCGCAACCTGCTTCCTCAGATCTTCCTCTTCATCGTTCACATCTTATTGTCGAGCGTCGAAAAATATTCAGGAAAATTTCAATTGTAATCCACATCACCAGCAAAGAGGCGACGGGTATGCGCGTTGCAAAGATGACTCGATGACTTGAAAGGCGAAGGTCTGATTTTGACTGGCTTTTGTTGGGCGCAATGAGGTCAGCCCAATCTCAATTCACTGCTAGCAAGTCTAATTCACTAGGTCTCTCCATTCGCTGTCGGGAATGCAATCACTAGTCAAGAGGAGCTGCAAATGATCAGGAGATTTATTCTCTTGGTGCTGGCGCTATCGGTGTTTTCAATCACCGCGCTAGCCCAATCGAACGTAGGTAATTTGGTAGGCACCGTCTCAGACGCGAGCGGTGTAATTCAAAATGCAACTGTAGTCGTCAAGGACAATAAGACTGGCAAAGAAAGAACGGTTCAGTCGAGCGACCTTGGTGCTTTTACCGTTCCGGCATTGGATATTGGTACTTATACCGTCACCGTCACTTCAGCCGGCCACAAGACTTTTATCGCAAACGAAGTGAAGATCGACGTCGGCAAAGATTATTCGCTGCCGATCACCATGGAGGTCGGCAATATCAGCGAGAACGTCACCGTCGTGGCTGGCGTCGACATTATCAATACGTCGAACGCGGAAATTCAATCGACGATCGGGCCACGTCAATTGCTCGAGTTGCCATTGCTCACTCGTAATCCCCTGGCGCTCATTCTCACGCAGCCCGGCTCGGCATCGAATCCGCTGCAGAACACGACCATCAACGGCATGCGCACGTCGGCCACAAATATCACGCGCGACGGCATCAATATTCAGGATAACTTCATTCGGTCGAACGCCACTGACTTCGCACCCGAGCGGCCTTCGGTCGACGACATTGACGAGTTCACGAACACCACGCAATCAGGAGCCGGTTCAGGCTTTGGCGGAGCGCAACTGACGCTGGCGACTCCGCGCGGCCAGAACTCGTTTCACGGCGCCGCTTTCGAGTTCAATCGGAATTCAAAGTTTAGCGCTAATAACTTCTTCAATAACTTCAACGGCAGTTTCGGTCCCAACGATGCACAGGTAATATCGGGACTCGCGAAAGCCGGCGACCCGCGCAACCCCAGACCGTTTCGCAACCGCAATCAGTTTGGCGGTAAGGTGAGCGGACCAGTAGTGAAGGACAAGGTCTTCTTCTTTGGCTACTACGAAAAGGTAATTGATCGTTTGTCCGCGAGCCGTCTTGATACCACACTGACGAGCAACGCGCGTCAGGGCATCTTTACCTACACTCGCGCGGACAACGGACAATTGGCGACCGCCAATATTCTTAACCCGGCGCTTGGCACCGGCATCACCGCCATTGACCCGACGATTCAGAGTCGAATTCTCGCCAATCTGCCGGCCGGCAATTCATCAGAAACGGGCGACAGCCGAAATACAACTGGTGATCGATTCAGCCAGGTGGCGAACACGAATTTCTATCACTTCACCACGCGCTTCGACTACGACATGAGCAGTAAGAATTCCATTTGGGGAATCTATAACCGCGAAGTCGAAGACTTCTTACGCAACGATATCGACACCACCTTCAACGTGGTGCCGCAGGTGCATCAACCCTCGACCAACAACTTCTTCTCGTTCAATGACAGGTACTCGCCGTCAGCCAGATGGACCAACGTGGCAACTGGCGGCTGGTTGAAGAGCGCTCCGATCTTTCTGCGAAACAACGCTGCGCCGGCGAATTTCATTATCCCGACGCTGGTCAGCAATCCGGAAGTGACCTTCCTGAACCAGGGACGCACTGTGAAGACCTCAAACATCAATGACACGGTGACCTACGCCAGGGGCAACCATGCTTTTAGTTTTGGCGGCTTGTTCCAAAACGTCAACATCGATGCCTTTAATGATGCGAGTACAGTCGCCACCTACAACCTGGGGACCAACATCAACACGCCCAGCATTAGCAGTGCGCAGTTTGCTAATAACGCACTGTTTCCGGGCGGCGTGCCTACCAGCCAGCAGGGCACAGCCAATTCTCTGCTTGCGCTGTTGGGCGGCATAGTTAATACCGCCAACCAGACTTTCAACGTAACCAGCACGACGTCCGGGTTCGTAAATGGAGCGACGCAACGCCGCACCTATAATTACAAATCACTCGGAATGTTCTTTAGCGATTCCTGGCGCGTTAAGCCGTCTCTGACACTCAATTTGGGAGGCCGTTGGGAAGGATACAGCCCAGTCAAGATCACGAATGGCCTGGCACTGGAGCCGATTATTGCCGCGGGACAAAGTCCGATTGACGCAGTGCTCAATCCCAACGGAGCGTTTCAATTTGTCGGCGGTAACGCCGGAACGCCGGGCGCTTTTTTCAAAGCCGATCGGAACAACTTTGCTCCGATACTCAGCTTTGCCTGGTCGCCGCGCTATGAGAAAGGAATGCTCGGTAAAGTGTTCGGTAATGGCAAGACGGTTTTCCGCGGCGGGTTCAGAATGGACTATGTAAATGACGAACTCGTTCGCGCTCCAGACAATGCCCTGCTTAATAATTCGGGGCTGACACTGGCTTCGAATGTTATCAATCCAGCTACGGGAACGGTTTCGCTCAATGCGCGCGTCAGTGCGTTGCCGGCTATTCCGGCACCGACGTTTGTTGCGAACCGGACATTTCTTTTGAACAATCAGGTAGGAGGACTGCAAGCAGCCGCATTTGCGGTCGATCCGAATCTGCAAATACCGCGAGTGTCGGAATACTCATTCGGCATTCAACGTGAAATTGGTTGGAAGTCAGTGTTGGAAGTTCGTTATGTCGGCAGCCGCAGCAGCAATTTGACGCGCGCATCTGACTACAATCAGATCGATATCCGTAACAACGGATTCGCCGCTGATTTCAATCGCGCGTTCAATAACTGCATTGCTCAGGGAGCGACCCTGAGCGGCTCGGGCACACCATTGCAAAAGTGTACGAACGCGAACTTTAATCCGGCCATCCCCGGCAGCGTTCCTTTGACCGTATTTCCGAATTTGGGCGGCGCCGGGTTGCTTAACAACAGCGTCATTCTGGGACAGTTGAAAGCGGGAATACCGGCGGACCTCGCGGTGACGTATGTTATTAACGCCTTGACCGGCAGCGTTAAGTTCAACCCGAATCCGAACATCTTCGTGGCGGACGTGCTGAACAATGGAGCTTTTGACCGGTACAACTCGTTGCAGATCGAGTTGCGTCGCCGCTTCTCGGGCGGTCTCTATCTCAACTCGAACTACACGTTTGAAAAAGAGATCACGAACGGTCAGGGCACTGGCCAGACGCGCGTCGAAGCTTTGCTCGACAACGCGCAGCCGAACCTGGAAATCGCCCGCGCCGATTACGATCAGACGCAGGTCTTCAACCTCTCGGCGATCTATGAACTGCCGTTTGGTAAAGGCAAGCGATGGTTGAGCGGCGGAAACTGGCTGGATCGGGCAGTTGGCGGATGGGAAATGACCTCGATCATTCGTTGGCAGACCGGCGCGCCAATCACCTTCACCGACGCGCGCGGCACGTTGAATCGCGCTGCCCGTTCAGCGCGTCAAACGCCGGTCACTAACCTGACGGCCAGTCAACTCGCGGCGCTAACCGGAGTTTTTGTCACGCCGAACGGCGTCTTCTTTATCAATCCTTCGGCGTTGCAACGCAATGCGGACGGCTCGTTGGTGGGGACGCCCGTTCCCGGAACCACCGCCGGCCGCGGCGCGAATGGCATTGATCCTGGTATCGGGACTTTTGCCGGGCAGGTGCTCTTTAACGATCCGGCCGGCACGACCAGCGGATTCCCGCGCGCATTCGTGAATGGGCCGCCGGTCTTTTCATGGGACGGTTCACTGATAAAGAACGTGAGGATTACAGAGTCGACGAGACTTCAGCTCCGCGCTGAATTCTTTAACCTGATGAACCACACGACCTTTACTCCGGGACAATTCCTCGACATCAACAGCAGCACGTTTGGCCGCATCACGAGTACGGCAATCGCCAATCGTGTAATTCAGTTTGGAGCGCGATTTGAATTCTAAGCTCGTGACAGACTGATTTTGCATAAAGGGCGCTGTCTGTGGGCAGCGCCCGTCATACCCGAACTCTTTTCAGAGTGTGAGCCGATATCCATCAGGATCTCGATCGACTCTCTTAGTTACTGACACTGATCGACGCCGCTCGCCAGTCGGCATTCGACCCACTGGCTAATAAACTCCGAGTCGGGGCCGCCGATGTCCGCGTCACACATGGCAGCCGCGGATCTGGCCATATCACAGTGATCATAGTCGGCGGGTCGCTCGTCAACTAGACTAAGGCAGCCTTGGTACTGGGTATCTTGACCATCCAGGCAGCTGTTGTAGTCGGCGTCCGCATGGCTAATACAGTCAGCATATTCTCCAGGGTAGGTACTCGGGTCCCAAGTAAGCGCGCACTCAACGTACGCGGTCGCACGAGCATCGGCGCAATTATGGGCTCCGCTGGTAAAAGCTGAATCGCAACTAGCGATATCGTTTGGCCAATAATAGTCTGCGGACGTTATGCGTGGATTCGTCAGCGAAACACTAGAGACGAGAAGAAGTGAACCGAGAAGCACGAGTTTCTTTTTCATTGAAATCTTCCCCCTGATCGAATTTGGGTAAAGCACCAGTTTACATACGCTTGAATTAGTTCTAAGTCAACGATCACGTTTGCGGAGTGCATAATGACGAAATCAATCATCACAACCTTAGCGTTACTGTGTGCCGTGGCTCTGATTAACTCACAACCGTTTGCCGCATCCTCGGTCTTGCCGCAGAAAACGTCTGTCGATGAAATTGTCAGCAAGCATCTTGATTCCATCGGCACCGCGGCCGCTCGGAGCGCCGCTAATTCCAGGGTCATCGCTGGCGGAACCCAGGTTACCTTTCGATCCCGTGGTATGGCCCAGGCGAGTGGCGGTGCGGTGTTGGCATCGGACGGCCAAATGAGCATGGTAACCATGAAGTTCGAGTCGTCGCAGTACCCGTATGAAAAAATTGGTTTCGACGGTAAGAAGGTCTCCGCATACCAACTGCCGGGCGGTGACTATTCAAGTCTTGGAGGATTCGCGCGTACATCTCCTGAGATTCTCAAAGAAGGTTTGATTGGCGGCACTATGTCATCAGCGTGGTCCTTACTGGATGTCGCCGGAAGAAGAGCCAAGCTTGAATTTGTCGGCAGAAAGAAAGTGAACTCGCGCGAGTTGCTTGTGCTTGGGTACGTGCCGCGCGGCGGTTCAGATCTAAGCATCACGTTGTTTTTTGATCCTGAAAATTTTCATCACGTGCGCACGGTCTACCAGCGCACGATTAGTTCGCAGATGGGTAGAACGCCGGAACAATCACCAAGTTTGTCCGCGACGCATTATGAATTGGTTGAAGAATTTGACGACTTCAAAACAGAAGGCGGCTTGACCTTACCGCACACTTACAAAATACGTCTTGGACAACAGGGTTCCGGCACGCAGATCTCAGAATGGGCCATGACGCTCGTCAGATTTGTTTACAATCAAAAACTTGAGGCCAAAGATTTTGATGTGACTAAATGATTAGCTCGTCTCTGTTGACATAGCGAGAACTCCCGTATTGCTCCAAGCATTTGGAAAATTATCCAAAATCCCGAATTCCCGCCCGGGGACTTCGCGAATCTGCTTAAGAAAAGATCGTCCCGAACCGGCACGTCACTTGCTCACTTCCGTTTTTCCTGTCGCCCAGTTTTCCTTTCTGAACCTGTAACGAATCTCAACACTAGCAATGGATCTTTTTGGAGGAGCCCGATATGCGAAAAGTGATTTCCCTTAGTTTTGCAGTAGCATTCCTGGTGGTCGCCGCGGCCTTTACGTTTGGCCAAACGACGACAGGTAATCTTACCGGCACGGTCAACGATCCCAGCGGGGCGGTAGTCGCCGGGGCAACCATTACGGTAGTCAACGACGAAACAAAAGCTGAACGTAGCACGGTAACCAAGAGCGATGGCACGTTCGATGTCCAAACCCTCACCCCCGGTACATACACGATCACGGTGGATGCGAAAGGTTTCAAGAAGGCCGTTTCCCGTGAAATCGTTGTGTCGGTGGCGGTGACCACAAATGTGACTATTCCTCTGGAGGTTGGTTTACAGGGTGAGACCGTTACCGTGACTGCGCAGCAGGAGATAATCCACTCCACCGACGCGGCCATCACCAATATCATCAACACGCGTCAGGTCGTCGATCTGCCGCTGGGTAATCGCGACCCTACGCAGTTGGCTGGATTGCAGGCAGGTATCGCCGTAACTGGAACCGACGTTCGAGGTTCATCGATCAGCGGTCTGCGCCAAACGGCGGTCAACCTTACGCAGGACGGCATCAATGCAATGGACAATTTCGTCAAGACGAGTTCGGTATTCGCGATCACTACCCCGTCGTTGAACTCGACTGACGAATTCAGCATCACCACCGGAAGCGTCGGCGCCGATGCCGGACGCGGCGCCGCCCAGATCAACCTGGTTACCAAGGGCGGTACGAACGAGCTACACGGCGGAGCTTTTCTGCAGATTCTTAACTCGTGGACTGATGCGAACCTGTTCTTTAACAATTTCAACGGTCTGGGAAAACCGATCCGCAGACAGCACTATGATGGCTTTGATATCGGCGGCCCCGTGGTATTACCGAGGCCGGGCGAAAGCAGCCATCACCTGGTGAACTTGAAAGACAAGGCGTTCTTTTTCTTCTCGTATGAAAAGTTCGTCGATACTACCTCAGCCGCGCGCAACCGCGTGGTGTTAACTCAAAATGCGCGGAATGGGATTTTCCAATATAACCGAACCTGTCCCACGAGTCCGGTTGATCCGCTTTGTGCTAACGGCGTGGAGACGATCAATCTGTTTACAAATATCGCGACTACGCCATTCAAATCACTGAATCCGATCATGACTGCGCACATCGCGCAGATACCGCTTCCGAATAACAACACGTGCTCCAGTGCCGATGGCTTTAACATCAGCTGTTTCACGTTCAACGTGTCGCAACTGACAACCAACGATAAGTACGTCATGCGGTACGACCATCAGTTTCTCAAGAGCTCGAAGTGGGGTAACCACAAGGTCGAATTCGTTTGGAGCCGCGTCATTACGCGGACGTACCCGGACGTCACCACCAACGGCCTTGAAGCGCCGTTTCCGGGCGGCGTAAATGGATTTCAGGCTTCGACCCGAAATCTGATAACCCCGGCATTGGTATCGGAATTTACGCCCAACGTGACGAACGTTTTACGTTTTGGGCGTCAATGGGCGCCGGTGATTTTCGATCGCGATTCCTTCCCGACTACGGCGTTCTTCTCGCTGCCTGGAGTGTTGACGAACTATGACAACACTTTTCTGGCGCAGCCGCGAAATACGATCGTAGATGAATCGACCGACACACTTTCATGGGTCAAAGGCAGTCACCTGTGGAAGTTCGGCATGGATTGGCAGAATGTTCTCGGCATCAGCCGGAACGATGCCGGCATCATCGAAACGATCCAGTTCGGCACCAACACTGCCAACGGGGCGGGCATTGCGCTTGCTAACCTGCCGGGTGGCTCGAACCAATTGGTCACCAACGCGACCACCGTTTACACCGCGATTACCGGTTTGCTCGGTTCCGCAACTCAGACGTTGAATGTGACGAGTCCGACTTCCGGCTTCGTACCGGGAGCTACGCGTTTAAGAACTGTTGACGAAAAGGACTTGGCG
>DASQYL010000275.1:0-7917 GCA_035639235.1 Pyrinomonadaceae bacterium
CCGCGGCTTCTGGATTCTCGACGATATCACGCCGATCGAACAGATGAACGACCAGGTGAAGAGCTCGAATGCATATCTGTTTCCAGTTCATCAGACCTACCGGTTCCGTGGCATTACGGTGCCTTATTCGGTGGGAGACGATCCGACGGTCGGACAGAATCCGCCTTACGGCGCCGACATCAACTACTATCTGAAATCTGCGCCGAGCAAAGATGCACAAATCAAGATACTCGATGCCGCCGGCAATACGGTGCAGACGATTAGCGGCACGCGCAACGCTGGTTTCAATCGTGTCTGGTGGAACCTGCGCACCGAAAACTCTAAGGAGGTTCGCCTGCGCACTTCGCCGATTTATGCGCCCGACGTAAAACTCAACAACCAAGGCTGGCGGCCCTTGCCGGAAGGCGGACGCATGACTGTGCTCATGCCGCCGGGTACCTACACGGTGAAACTTTTGGTCGATGGCCAGGAGGTCGGCAGCCAATCGCTCAAGGTTTTGAAAGATCCGAACGACGGCACTACGGAAGCCGACATTCAGAAACAGACTGCGATGCTCCTGGATCTGCGCAAGGACCTTGAATCGGCCGGCGATATCGTCAACCAGATCGAAATCATGCGCGGCCAACTGACTAAACTGCGCGCGGATCATCCCGACATGAAATCGGCGGCCGACGATCTCGAAAACAAACTGACTGACATTGAAGACGGATTGATTCAGCGCAAGTACAGCGGCCAGGGACAGGACACGACGCGCTTCGGGTCGAGACTGATTGGCAAGATGGGCTATCTCGGCAACGGCATCGCGAACGGCGACTTTGCGCCGAACAAGCAACAACAGGAAGTAGACGCGATGTTCAAGGCCCAGTTGGCTGATCTGCGCAAACGTCTCGACGCCGTGACCGCCACCGACGTCAGCAACTTCAATAAGATGCTGAAGGATAAGAATGTTTCGTTGACGATCGGCAGTGGGCAGTAAATCATCTGAGCATGTGCGGCTTTGCCGCCGCACAGTGCGGTAAGGGTCTGCCTTACCGATAGTCAATATCACCATTTGCGGCGAGGCTCAGCCTCGCCGCTTTATTTCTCATATAACTGACCCGGAAAGCCAGAGGCTTTCCGCACTGTGCGGCGGCAAAGCCGCACCACCGAACTTTCATATCGGCGAAATCAACGCCTTCATTACTCGTCCTTCGCTGACATCCATTAAAGCTTCGTTTGCATCTTCCAGGCGATAACGTGACGATTTCTCCTGAAGCTTTACCCACGGCATAGATCGATTTGGATGGGAAACAATCTGCACGCCGCGATAGAAATGCGAGAAGTCTGATCCCCAGCAACCGCGCACATCCAAATGCTTTTTGTTCAGATCGAGATGCGGATTGAATGACGCATCTCCGTGATCGGTGTACTGACCCACCACCACGACGCGCCCGGCGTCTCGCGTGAAGCGCATCGCGTCGACGACTGCGTCGGGAGCTCCGGTCGCTTCGATGGTAACGTCAGCTCCGCGGCCATTCGTGTGTTTCAAAACCCATTCAAGTCGGTCGCTTTCGCTGTGATGTTCGAAATTGAAAATCTCTGAAGCGCCAACCTGTGAAGCTGTCTGCAAACGATGGTCCGGCGCGCCGATGCAGAGCACGCGCAAGGCGCCGCACATGTGCGACAGAATGATCGCGTTGATGCCCACGGGTCCGGAGCCGAGAATCAAAACTGTATCGCCAATCGCGATGTCGCCGTGCTCGACGGCGTGCAGCGCGGTTGGCAAGGCGCAGCCGCCAGCCATGAATGTTTCTGGATCGGCATCGAGGCGAATGCATCTCACGCCCGGCTTCAGATAAATTTGATCGGCCCAGCCGCCGCACAATCCATCTTCCAAGCCGTAAGTGATGCCGTAAACCTTTCGCTGCGGACATCGGGTCGTCGCTTTGGCAACCAGGCAATACCAGCACGCGTTGCACGTTCGGTGTACGTCGAGGAAGGTGACGCGATCGCCTTCGTGAAACTCGCGGCCTTCGACATCGAACAACTGGCCACGAATTTTGTTGAGACGACCGACCGACACATGACCTGGTACCAGCGGATAGGGAACGCCCTGCAAACGGCCTTGTTGCAGATAAACATCTGTGCCGCAGACTTCGGAAAGCTCCACGTCGAGCAAGGCTGAGTTTGGTTCAAGCTGGGCGTCGGGAACTTCGCGGATCTCAACGGCCGAGTTTGGTTTTGGAATTACGGCGACGCGCGGCATGCGGGAAAAAGTAAGACGAACTCACGGAAAAGGAAAGGGAACAGGATTTCTAATGAGGAATTGGGGACTTGTCACGTTTACCGAATCCTGTTATAGAATTCCACATTCAGGAAGCGTTGTGCGGCATCTGGCTAACCAAGCTTATCGCAATCGATTCTTGTGAGCAGGCGCTGATCCCGGTGCCTGAAAGAGTCTAAACTATGAAACGACACATCCTCGTAATTGGCGATCTGTACATCGATCATGACATTTTTGTGACGGAACTCGAATCCAGGAACGATTCCGGAGTTATCGAGCAGTGTTTCAATGTTATTCGCAGACAAGATACGGCCGGTGGCGCGGCAACTAGCGCAAGAATTCTCTCGGTAATGAACGAGGGTGAGACCTATCTTTGGGGGGTAGTCGGAAGTTCGCATTGGGGGACATTCCGCGTAGTGCTGGAGAAGTCCCACGCAATCGATGGTGCGATCCGTTCAATAGAACTGCGTGGGGTGAGGGATGAGAGCGATCCTCCCATGAACACTGTTACGCGGTTACTCGTTGTGAACGAGGACCAACCACAAGTTGTTCAACGTCGATTCAGTCGATATTACGATCTCAATCATGTTCATGTAGCGGACGTCAAACGCGACACTCTCCTTTATCACCTTGATCGCATACAAGAGGAAAAGACAAAGCTTCACGCTATTGTGATCAATGATTTTCAGCGGAGGGCGCTAACCAAGGATTTGATAGAAACTGTGGCTAAGCGCGCAGCGCGATATCACGTTCCGTTGTTTGTCGATCCGCGCTACGACCGAACCCGATACGCGGGCATCAAGGCCACGGCAATTCTGCCAAACATCAATGAGTGGTGCGAGTTGGTCAGGGACAGTAATGGCCCGGAGTACTGGCGACGAAATCTCAACGAACCAGATGCGCTCTGTGAGATGGCGGTTCAATCATTTCGGTATCTCGGTAATTTTGAATATCACATCGTAAAGTGCGACCGCGACGGCGCTATCCTATTTTTTCCGCACCCTGAGAAACGTCATCTGTACGCTATCTATCGCGTGGCACCGATTGAAATTGAGGAATCCGGATTACGTTTCCAAATGGGCTGCGGCGATGTCTTAACAGCGATGTTTGCGCTGGAATTCCCAAAGTCAAATCCCGCGCCCAACAGAGTACTTAGCGCATTTCAACAAGCAAATGCTGCCGTAGCATGTTACCGGGAGATGCCGTGGCATCAGATGCCGCGTCGTCGTGACGTTGAGAAAAAGCAAAAAGAATTTCCTTGGGTGCCGAGATCACCTGACGCTGAGATTACCAAAGGAGTGCTCTTTCTTCCTGAAGCGTCCGTGATTGACATGACAGCATGTGAAACCGCCATCAAAGGACTATTTAGCCAGGACCAGACATTTAAAACCATACTCAGCGACTTTTTGAATGACGTTACTGAACAATGGTCGCCAGGATCATTGAGGAGTGTTCTGCTCGGCGCACCCCCTGGCACTGGAAAAACTACGATAATAAGATCAGTTTCTGAGATCGCCCGATTGCACGGAATTGAGTCAATTGATATGACTAGCACTGAAGGAGGAGAAGGTCTACACGCCTTTCGCCCGGCTGAATTTCGCGACAGATTCCGAAAGCTACGAGAGGAAAATAAGGAGAGTCGCCGGTTAATCCTCGTTGATGAAGCGCTCAGAGAACCCACCCGCACTTTCTTACTGGAAAATGCTCCAACGCTGCTGAATGCGGCACATGCTGAAGGTTTGCGATTTCTATTCGCAAGCGCGGCGTTCAATCCCGAACTCGAAGATGCACCTGAATGGCGAGAGTTTTTTCGTCGGTTGCGACCATATTATCTTTCGAATCTTGAGGAAAGACCGTTCGACATTCCGTACGTAATGGCAGCGCGTTTCTTCCAACAGCGACCCTCCTTAACGCGATTGCGAATTGAAGGCACTTTCTTATTCGCCATTACTGATCTGACATTGTTAACACCAGAACCGAGTATGGTATGTGATCTTGTGGATGAGACCTTGGAAAGATGTGCAGACAGTCAAGGATACTCTCTGACTGTGAAGCTCGATCGTCTGCCTCCGAATCGGCTCAAGCAGAAATCCCCACTCAAGGCGGATTTCGGTTGGTACGAATTCCGACGATAGAAATCACCGTTCGCAAGTACCATGGTCAATGACGGCGACGCGCGGCATGCCGTTGAAGATAAAAGGAAAATGAGAAAAATCAAAGAGGTGGGAAACTTTCGCCCTGGCAACGAGGAAATTGTTGCCAGTACGGTATCGCTGAGTTATTCTCCTCGCAAATTGTGGCGCAAAGGATGGTTTGCTTATGAAATTACTCGGAGCGTTCATCGCAGTTCTCGCTTGTGCCAGCTTGATTGCGGCGCAAGAGGTATCGCAAAAACCTGACGTGCCGCCGGGACTCGTCGTGGTAAAAGTAAAGCGCGAGCGTCATCGTGAGGACCACGACGTGACGTCTACTTCGACGGATCCAACCGCAATGCAAAATACTGGCGTAATGCCCGGCAAGGGTGGTTCGCCCACAGAGTATGTCTATGAATATTGGCTTGATCTCAGAAATGATTCAGCTAACAAGATCAGATGGTTAAGCTGGCGTTACGTTCTCAGTGATCCGACCAGCAAGCAGGAGCTAGATCGTGCGGAATTTGTCTCGTTCGACAAAATTTCCGCGGCTCAAAAAAAGACCGTAGTTGGCAGAAAACGCTTTACGCTCGCGGGCTCTGCGGATCCCAAAAAGAAAGACCCAGCTCCGCTTGACGAGCGCGTTGAGTTCCTCTGTGTTGGCTACGACGACGGCTCGTTGTGGCACGCGCCTTCAGTATCCGAAGCTCAGTGCCGAGAGACGGATAAGCGCGGCAAGTCCAACTGATGTGTCCACGTTCGGGCAGTTATCATCTGCCTTGCCCGTCAGACTAGGCTCCAAACATTGCGATGCGCGCGATTTGTTCAATCAATTTTCCGACCATCCCATCGTCCGGCGGCGCGATCTGATTGCCACTGGGGCTGTCGCCGAAGCGCTGCCGGTACTCAGTCGACTCAATGAAGGCGCGAATCATCTCAGCGCGGGTAGTGCGCGCCTGGGCTTGCGTGTCATCGCGCATATCTTCGCCCGGTTGGCTGACGCCGTTCAATTTCGCTAACCAAAAATCGTAGCCGCTGAAATTGTTGTCGGGCGAGTCATCGGGATTACGCCGCAAGTAACCGAAGTACTGCATCAGCACGAACGAGTCGTTGTACAGCTTATTGAACACCGAGCCGCTATTAATGACGCTCTTAAGAGCGTTCGCGCGTCCAACGGTGTCGCCACTGCCATAAGCCGAAATCGCGGCGCTGCGTTCGGCTGCGGTCGGCGTTGCGCCGGTGTTGGCGAATAAGGCGTCGACGTAGGTTGATGCCGAGACACCGATCGCGAACGATGCTTGCGCAGTAAATTCAGGACGTGTCACGAAGTCCTGAAGATAGGCTTGCGTGTTCGCATCGAGCTGGGCTTGCCAATTACCCTGGCCGACGATCACGCCGTTATCGATTTCACGCTGATCGCGCAGAAAGATTGTGTAGCGTGGCGTGCCCTTGTTGTTACCGAACCCGGCCTTGTGCGATCGCATCACGACATAGCCCGTCTGTCTGAATTCAATCGACAGGAAAAACGCCCCCGAAACCGCGACGCGTTTCGCCTGACGACACTGCGTGTTGGTCCCGCATTGTTCGATCTGATTGGTCCAAAAATCCTGGCCTGATTGATCGCTCTGCCGGTATAGGAAGTCGTGGTAGTGCTGACCCACGAAAGTGCTTGAATCGTCGATCACATTGCTCGTCGACTCGGGCGTGTTATCAACGATCTGTACCGTTGCGGTATTGGGAACGCCTAAGGTTCCATTGGTCGGGTTCTGCAACAGCAAGTTGAAAGACTCAGTGCCCTCGGTATAGCTATCATCGCTGATCAGCACCGCAAACGTTTTCTGAGTGTCGCCGGGAGCGAATACCAAATGCGCTATCACAAACGTGTAGTCGCCTTTTTGTTTCGCAGTTCCGTCGGCACTGGTGACGTCAACCGTTGATGTGCCACTCGTGTCTCCACCGCGTATTACGGTTGCAGTGATGGCGGTGACGCCTTCCTGAATGGGATACGTTGACGAATTGAACTGGAAAACGGCAACCGGGGTCGGCGTCGCCGTCGGTGTCGCTGTGGGCGTTGCCGTGGGAGTCGGTGTTGGAGTCGGCGTCGGTGTGGCTGCCGCAGCACAACCAGCTCCGGCCGCCGCACAACTGCCAACCACGAACTCTGTTCCACCGCGGGTGATGTCTGCCCTCGCGTTGCTACTGGTTGCCGGGTTGCTGACCGTTTCGAATGCCGACCCGCGCAGACCCGCGAGTATCGAACCATTAACTATCGCGCCTTTTGCGGCGAACTGGTTGAGTTTAGCGGTTGAGATCTTGATCGTGATGGTGTTCTTGGCGGTGTCAAACGCGCCGCAGTCGGCGGTCCCGCGCGCGGTGTAGTTGATTCCGCCGCTGGAATTTCTTACCGCAGTTCCCCACGTGAAATTACCCGACGTACTGCTGTTCGTATCGGCCATCACCCAGAATTGGTCGCCGCGATCGCTCACAGCGAAGCTGTAATCGCCTGTCGGACTCAACCCCGTCCCCGGGGCGTTGGCCGTGAAGTTCATCCGCCAGTTTGTCGCTGCGGGCACGACGCCCAGATTCGAAACCTTCATCGTTGCGACGATGACCGGTTCACCGGCCGTGCCTGTTTCACACGAGTAGCGAATCGAGAGAATGTCCAGTGGATCATCAGTCGTCGTACGGACGAGTAAACCGTTGGCGACGTCGTCGCGAAAGTCCGTGACCTGAGCACCCGCTTCTCCGCCGACGCTCGCGGCTGTTGGCAGCGGGCCGGTCTGCGCCGCTGGCGCGGGACCAGGATCCGGCACGGTCGTCTTCCCGTTTCCAGTAATCCTCGGCCCTGTTATCTGACGCGAAATAAAAACATGACCATCAAAGTCATTATGGTCATCGGTGTAAGCGAGCACCGCCGCGCCGGTTGGGTCGAACGAAACCTGGAAGTAATCGATCAAGTTGCGATTGGCTGTGCCCGTCAGGCCGCCTTCTGAAATATTGCTCCCGTGAATGATGTGATCGCTGACCTTGACTTGCCGGAAGGTCGGCGTGTCGGCGGTGGCGTCGAATGATTGCGCGAAGAAAACGTTCCAATCGGCGTTGTCATCGTTCGCGCTGTCAGTTGTTCCGTACCAAACAACTCCGACAGAGCCGGGCGTTGGTCCAGTTTCGATCCACGGCAACACGCTCGTCTTCGTTTCCGCTCCATTCGATACGCGCACAGGTTGACTCCAGGTCACGCCCTTATCAGTCGAGTGCGCAAGGAAGATGTCATGGTCGTTAGAGTAGCAGACGTAAACAGTGCCGTTCGGCGTACCGTCGTCTGCGACCTTAACTACGAAAAAGAGGTGCGCCACGCCGTTCGGATCGGACGCCGCCTGGACACATTGATAGACGGCTGCCTCGCCGGTCGGCAGCGTGACGGTGCTGTGGCAGACCTGGCCGCTGCTGCCGCTTATGTAGACTGTGCCGTCGGACTGGTGCACATCGATGTAGCCGGCTTGGCCAATCGCGCCCGCAGTT
>DASQYL010000276.1:0-5041 GCA_035639235.1 Pyrinomonadaceae bacterium
CGAAATATGACTTGCAGTAGCTCCCCACGCTCCGCCTCAGATTTTTTCTTTGCAATCGCGGGCATCGACACCGTCTGCACCGCGCCGGCAAGCATCTGAGAAAGTACGGCTGAACTCACCGCGACTACATAAAGTCCTAAGTAGGCTGGTGGCAGCCAAGCTGCGAGGAGTACTTGGTCCAGGTTGACGTTTGCCAAACCTGATATTTGACCGAGGTGAACCTTCGCCCCATAAGTCAGCATCTGTTTGGCTAATACGAAATCCGTTCGCAGTCCCGGACCGATGCCGACTTTTCTCAGGACCAAAAGAGTGACGGCCAGCGCCGCTGCGTTCAAACAAAGATGCAACCCAATGATGTTGGTTAAGCTTAGACTATTGAATGTCAGCAGTATGATCGTGCCCAGGAAATACCCGGCGGGAATAACCATGCGCAGCCAATTCAATTCGGCAATTCGCATTCGTCCTTGCAGTACTCCGCAGCCGAACTGATTTAGTAGCGATATTGGAATTACTATTAAGTACCAACGACTGGCGCTCACCACCGCGGCATCCTGGCTCTTCAAAAGCCAGGGCATCAAAACGAAACCGATCGGCAGGGCGAGGCCGCCGAGTATCGTGCCCATTACCAACGCGCTGTTGAGAACAATTCGTGGCTTGGCGCTGGTCAGCGAAGAAAAGTAAGTCGTGGCGACGATCAATCCCATACTGCTCAGATAAATGAACAGTCCCGGCCACAACATCGCTGCCGCAATCTCGCCTCTTCCGACCGGCCCAAGCCAGCGCGAGAGGATGACCGAATTAAGCATTCCGACCACACTTATCGCGCAAGTGGTGAAGAGCGTCTGCAGGATCATCCGTCGCATGATTCGGTGTTATATAGAAAACCGCAACAGATTAAGGCGATGCTTTGACGTGCTGCGATGGCAGCCCAGCAGAGGGTCACGCGACCCGCAGAGCGAACCAGTCCGAAGACGCTTCCGACGAACGCGTGAGGTTGAGTGCAAACCCGGCCTGTGCGAGCAGGCTGCTAAGGCGTTCGCGAACCGACTCGTCGCCGTGCATTTCCAAAAACATGGCGGTGTCTCGGGGAAACCTGTCAAGGAGCCGGGGAATGACTTGAGCCTCTGCTCCCTCGATGTCCATCTTAACGAGTAGCTTTTTCCCCTGCCACGATTGCGCGTGTTCAGTCAGATCGATGGTCTTTACTGTCAACTGCCGCTCGGTTGCTAAAGCTTTGGGGTCATCGGCTGCATTGAGATGTCCGCTATTGCTTTCAAAAACACGGAAGCCTGAAAGACCTTCTTTGTCGGATACAGCGGCCTCGACGATCTTAATGCGCAAGCCGAACCGCTCCAATTGTCTTCGTAATACTTTCAGATTCTCCGGCTCGGGTTCATATACGGTCACCGCTGCGTGTTGATACGTCGATGCCGCTAATAGTGAGAAAAGTCCAATGTGACCGCCGCAATCAACTACGAGATCCGGCACGAAAGGAAGCAACGAGAAATCGTAAATCCGCTGCACCAGCAGTTCTTCGCACGAGACCAATTGTCCCAGGTCGTGTGTGTCGATCACGGCATATTCGCCGGACGTTGCGCGGGTCCGGATTTTAACGGTCCGGAATATTCTTCCCATCGCACCGGTCCAGTGACCTTCGTGACCGAAAGCCATATCGCGAGCCACGGCTGCGATTACCAGGCCAGGAACGGCGCTCAACGTTTGCGCTTCCCTCACGAATGTTCCCACCTGTCTGATCCGTCTGGGAATTGATTTAAGAGGCATGAGCGAAGAACGTGAAATGGCTCGAACCGCGTTCGCGATTTAGGCGGAAGTCGCCGTTTCGCCACGGCGCGGACTGTCGGCCTCATTACTGTCGTAATAGCTCTGATGGTAATAACGCTGGTAGTAATAATAGTCGTGCGAGCGGACGCTCACGTTGTTTAGAACTACGCCCACGATCTTTGCACCCACATCCAAAAGCACTTGGCGCGAGCGGCGGACAACATCGCGAGAACTTTTGCCGCCGTGGACGACGAGCAAAACGCCGTCAACAATCGAACCGATTAAAACGCCATCGGTGAACGAATTAATCGGAGGCGAATCGATAACGATGTGCGCGAATCTTTCACTCAAGATTCCGATCAGCTTTCGCATTTGATCGGAACCCAGTAGTTCCGCGGGATTCGGCGGAACTGGCCCGGAAGGCAAGATGCATAATCCCGACTCTTGGTCACGCACGACAGTCCGCATGATGTCCTCGTCAGACGTTTCGCTCGAGAGAATCGAACTCAGGCCGTCGCTTTCGCGCAAATCAAAAATCGATCGCAGCCGCGGACGTCGCATGTCGCCGTCAATAATAACGACGCTGGCATTTGTTTGGGCCAGGCTGATAGCAGTGTTTACCGCCGTCGTGGTCTTTCCCTCACCGGGCAAGCTGGAGGTCACGAGCAAGGTTTTCGGTGCGCGCCCGGCGGTCGACAGCAACACGGAAGTTCGCAATTGGCGGTACGCTTCAGCCAATGCCGACCTGCCATTGACGTTCAGCAGCAATTCCGGATTGTGGCCGTTTCGTTTTTGCAAAGCCGCGGCAGTTGATAACAGCCGGCGCGGCGCAGAGCCAGCGCCCATCGAGGGAATGACGGCAAGAGCAGGCAGCCGCAGGAATCTCTCCACGTCATCCGTGGAATGAACGGTGTCGTCAAGATATTCGAGGAACAACGCGAGCGCAGCGCCGAACGCCAACGCTAACATGAAAGCGAAAATCACCGTGCGCAGGCGCGCTGGTCCCACCGGAAAATCAGGGACAATCGCGTAATCAACCACGGAAATGTTGTTCGGCCGGCCCGCTAAAACGACGTCGTTCTCTTTCGATCGCTGCAGGAGGTTGTTAAGCAGTCCTTTGTTCGTCTCAATTTCCTGTTGCAGGATGCGATAGTTGATCGCCGCCTCGTTTTGCGTGACCGTCTCGCCTTTTTGTTGATTGAATGATTTGCGGAGCGCCTCTTCGCGATCCAGCGCCTGTCGATATTTCGTCTCGAGATTCGTCAGCAACGTTGTGGTGTTGCGTGAGCGCGTGTCCGCGAGATGCTTTTGCAAACTGTCGATCTGTCCGTCGATCTCTTTGACCTCAGGCGCTTCTTCGGTCGCTGACACCAGCAGCTCGGCGCGCTTTTGTCTCAGCTTCGCCAGTTCCGTATTGGTAGCTTCGATCTCTTTGGCGCTGGCTTCCACCAGGGCGCCCGCCGCGCCGGGAGCCTTCGCGGCGTTGTATTCTGCCTCTGCCAGCTTGCGATCGTTCTCAGCTTCGAGCAGTTGCTTGTTCAAGCCTGAGAGTCGATCGACGACGGTATTCTGATTTGCGTCGAGCGACAGCATCTGATTGCTCTTGGCATAAGCCACGAGCTTCTCTTCCCCGTCGCGAATTTGCGTTTGCAATTCAGCGACGCGCCGCGAAAGAAACTCGCTGGTGCTCGTGTTGGCCTCGTTCTTTTTCTCCAGATTTGAACGCACAAACGTCTGGGCCACGCAGTTTACGATCTTCGCGGCGACTTCGGGATCGCCGTGTTGATAGCTGATATCGATCAACCGGGTCTCTTTATTATATCCAGCCCGATTTTCCCTCACCGGCTCGACGCGCAAGCCGCCTTGAAGCGCGCCGACGTAAGGCGCCAGCCGCTTAGCTTCGACGAGGTCGTCACTCGAAATCGCCGGCGCGACCGTGCTCGACAAAGGCAGCACGTTTGCCGTTTGGGCGCTGCCCTGCTTTTCGCCGCTGCTCCCGCCCAGCATCTTCACGATCGTTTTCCAGGTTGAACGTCCCTGCGATTGCTGAGGACGGGTAAACCCCTGATTGTGTTCGAGGTCCAAGGTCCTCACGACCCGACGTAAAAGTCCGGGACTGGTAAGGATTTGAAGCTGAGTATTGAAGTACGCCGGATCGTTTACCGGACTGAAGATCATCGAGCCATTCTTTTCCGCGTACATCGGATTGTTTTCGAGATCGACTTGCACCTGCGAGGAAGCTTCGTAGATGTCCGGCTTCCGGGCCACATAAATAATGGATAGTGTCGTGATCAAAACGGCGACGCCGATCACCAGCCACAAACGCTTGCGAATCGCCCGCCAATAATCAAGCAGATGGACTTCGCCCTCTCCCGCGTCCGCTCCATAGCCATAGCCGCGATACGAACCTTCATCCGCCCGCCGCTCCAGGCTCTTCGCTTCGTCCTGCTTGATTAGGTTGGTGGCTTCGTTCATTGAGAATGGGTCTCGGGGTTAGGGTGTCGGGTTTAGTGCGCGTCTAGTGCGAAAACCGAAAATAACGGAAGTTAATTCCCGACGCATTCTATCGCGTAGTTATGACAGCGAGCGCCCGAGTACACCCTAAATCCAATCCCCTACACCCCGATCTTCACGGAATCACGCGTACTGGCATCTGCGCGACTGCCGGTGACACAGCGCCGATCAGGCTGCGAATGAGACTTTTCCCGGTTGACTCAGGCACTTCAATGATGTCATTGGCCTGTAAAACGAGATCGTCCTGTTTCTTCTTCGCAATCGCGTTCAAGTCGACGTACAACTCCGATTGGTCTTTAGCGCCGGGTGATTTACGAACGATGTGAATCTTATCCGTCTTTGAATCGCGGAGCGGTCCACCAGCCATCGCGATCGCCCGCGACACGGTCAGAGTCTCTTTCAGTGGCAGGGACTTCGGCGCGTAAACATTGCCGACCACATACACTTGTTCGGCATCGGGGATCGTCACGATATCGCCGGCCTCGACATATGGATTCGCGGCTTCCTCGCCGCGCAACGTGTCATTCAAACGAAAGCTAATCAGTCCCTGTTGATTGTCTTTCGACGCCGAATCGTCAGCGCAGAATTCGGTTCGCGGCCCGCGCACGATATTGATCGTCTCGCCGGCTTTGTCCGATGGTCCTTTCGCAAAGGTCAACAACTCCAGCAAACGAATGTGGCGTTGCATCTGGTAGCGGCCTTGTTCGTTGACCGCGCCAATCAGCGCTACTTCGCGCGCGTGATA
>DASQYL010000277.1:0-11427 GCA_035639235.1 Pyrinomonadaceae bacterium
ATTATGATTCAGTTCTCGCGTTCGACGGCTTGGAGGCCCTAGAGCTCTTCAGGAAAAATAAAGCGGACCTTATTATTGCTGATGTAATGATGCCCAAAATAGACGGTTTTGAATTAGTTACGCGCATTAGAAAATTTGACCCGTTTGTACCAATCATTTTTCTTACCGCGAAAGACGACCGTGTTGACAGAGATCTAGGCATGTCAGTCGGCGCAGATGCGTATATAACCAAACCCTTTAGTCTAAGGGAGTTGTTTCAAGAAGTAGGGGCTTTATTAAACAAGACTCCCATCGAACGAGAGAACGATAGGTTAAAGTTTTCTAACTCTTGGCTTTCTCGTGAGACCACACGGTTAGAGACAAAAATCAAAGAGCTTAAGGCGACAAAGCAAACCGACACCGCGGACGTGAATGTAGAGAAAGATCATGCGGTTTACGCCACGATGGCCCACGACATGACTAATGAATTGGGTTTGATCGGAGGGGCTCTTCAAGCAATCCGGCACCTCGCAGCCGGTTCAGACGAAATCCAAGAGGAATGCGACCTCATGGAAAGAAGCCTCCATTATTCTGGTCAGCTTTTACGCCGGTTTAAGAATTATGCCCAGATTATTAAGCCACATTTAGAGCCGCTTGACATTCCTGAGCTTATTAAGAGAGCGGAATCGCTGCTTCGCCCCCGGATACCTTCAAACATTGTATTTGAACTCGATACTGACCTAATCAAACTTGAGGGCAAGGTACTTGTTGATGCTGATCAGGTGATAGGTGTGCTAATCGAGATCACCAACAACGCAGTGCACGCACTACGTAACACTGAAGGAATCATTAAGCTGAACGCGAGTGTTCAAGACGGCGTCTTAGGTATTGCGATAAGCAACAACGGTCCTCGAATCCTCGAGGATATCCGTAAACAGCTCTTCAAGGAGCGTGTGAGAAGTTCAAAAGAGAAAGGCACAGGCATGGGACTCTTCCTGGCAAAACAAGTCCTCAGCACCTTCGGGGGCACTATCTCCTCGACGGAGCCTATAAGGAATTGGGTCACATTCGAAATCCATCTCCCGCTGTACAAGCACTGAAGGATGAATAAATGTCCCTAAGAATACTCTTAGTCGACGACAATCCGGACATTCTCCGTACCTACACTAAAGCGTTGCGGCGAGAGATTATTCCACGACGCTGGAACACGAACCTAATTGAGAGTGGTGTTGACGCGGGGATTGACGTGATTAGTGCGGACACGTCGTCACTCGCTTTACGGAAATTGAGGGAGGAGTCATTTGACATTCTTGTTGTTGACTTGAAGATTCCTGGCGCGACAGGTGAGGAAATGGGTGGTTTGCAGCTCATATCAGAATCAATAAGCCTCGACGCATTAAGACCCGTCATTGCGGTGACCGGTTACGGGAGCATTGAACTGGCTAGGAGGACCTTAACGCAGGGGGTTTTTGATTTCATCGAGAAATCTGAAACTGCGATAGAAGATCTGACCAAAGCAGTGCAACGAGCCATAGATAGCTATGATGAGAAGATGCTTCGATCGGGGAATCCTTTCACGCCTATGACAGGTATCGAACCAGCCATATTTGGCGGCAGGACCAAGGAGTTGGAGTTCTTTGAGCAAAAGTTGGACAGAACCTTAAATACGAGATTTTCTGAACACTTTCTTGTTCTCGGAGACTGGGGAATCGGCAAATCCACGCTACTAAAGGAATACAAAAAGATATGCCAAAGCCGCGGGCACATCGCCTCTCTCGTTCCGCTTGAGCCTCTTCAGTCAGGCACCACCTTAATCGAGGCGGCGCGATCCATTATCGAAGGCGTTCTGCGCGATCTCCCATATCCTATCGACCAGTTTAAGAAAGTAGCTAATTTCTTTGATTCTCTCGGCATTAGCGTCTTAGGCACGGGATTACAGTTGAAACGTGACACGACTAAAAAAGAGGTGTCCACTCAGGCTTTCCTCCACGACACACTCATAAAGCTCTGGCAGGATGTGGAGGAAAACACGGGAGTCCTAGTCATACTTCTAGACGATCTTGACAATTTCATGGCTGCTTCTGAAATCGTAATGACGTTAAGGCAAACCCTCTCGATGGAGTCTATAAAGAAGACCAAGATTCTAGTCGGCATAGCAGCAACCCCAAACACGTGGCTAGAACTCACCGCAGTTAATCAACGCCATCCTCTATCCCGTTATTTCCTGTCCCGAGTACAGCTTGGTCCATTAAGTAAAGCGGAATTACAAGAAACATTGATCAAATCTCTTTCCGGGACGGGCGTATCCTTCAGTTCAGAAATTGTTGAGTTAGTATTTGAATATACGGCAGGACATCCCTATGAAATGCAAGTGCTATGTCATCATCTGTTTAATCATCAGTTATCTCGAAAAGTAGATTTAACTGTTTGGAAGAAAGCATTGCAGGCCGCTCTGAACGATTTAGGCATAGCCGTTTTTGACCGCTGGTTTAATCAGGCGAGCAGTGAGGAAGCGAAGGTGCTCTTCAGTATCGCGAATACCGATGATCCATTGTCCGCGAAGGAAATTCAAGATTCAGCGTCAGCAGGGCACGTAAAAGTTTCAACCGGCAGTATCTCAAAGTACCTTCAACGTCTTGTAGAAAAGAAACTTATCAACAAAACAGGCCGAGGCTCCTATGCAGTCACAGATAGAATGTTCAGGGCCTATATTCGCAACCGTGTGGAACGAGAATGACAAAAATGACAAACCTGGGCCTGAGATGTCATTGTCTCTATTTGGGAAGAAAGGACAAAAATGACAGATGGAGAAGCAGCGTGTCAGAGTTATTCAACACAGCGTCAAGGGCGTGAAGGTTCATGACGCGTGCATAGTTGCGGCCATGAATGTCTGCGGCATCTCACATCTGGTCACCTTTGATGATCATGACTTCAAGCGTTATCAGTCCGTTAAGGTCATGAGTCCCGCCGAAGTTATCTCAGGTCATGCGACTGACTCGTCAGAGTAAACTGCATTTGTTGGCTTAATGAGGCTCTCCCGAGGCTATTCCTCCGTTAACACGCCGCCTTGCTCTGCTAACGCGTTGGTAAAGTGCGACTCTTTCAATGTGAAATAGGCGCGCGGTTTTAGAATGGCTGCCAGTTAGTGCGCGAAAGTGATCGTATGCGCCGAGCAGAGTGCGATCGAGGTAGCCGTCCAATGAATCATCTTCACGATAAGAATCCGCGACGAAGGGCGTTGAGTGAGTTGACCTGTCCAGACACTCACGCGGCGCAGGCGTCCTAATCATCAAGACTGCCAGATAATAGAACAAAGCCTCCCGGAATTGGCCAGCCATCATTTTTTGCACAAGACTGTGATCTGCGGCGGATATGAGACGCGCATCACATGCTTTCTGCACTCGCGAGCCATAAGGCTGAAACGTTTTCTGCTTTAGCACTTGAAGCAACCTGGCTTGAGACGTCACAAATAGTTCTTCGACGTGATTTAAAAAGATGGTGCCCTTGTTTGCTATCTCGAAGAGTCCTTTTTTGCTCCGATTGGCGCCAGCGGGAGCGCGATGGCGGTAACCGAAAAGTTCCAGTTCGAGGAGCCTGTCACTAATCGCATCACAATTGATCGAAATGAATGGCTCACTGCTTCTCGCGCTTTGGCGATGGATGGCCCGTGCTATAGCTTCCTTGCTGGTAGCTGATTCTCCAATAATCAGAACCGGAAGATCGCAATGTGCGGCCGTGGCGATGTGCGATTTGAGGGCTTGCATATCCCGACCGTCGCCAGCGACTGCGACACGTGAGAAACCAGAATGCGAACTCAGTGACATTTCTCAATACTCCTCCAGTTAAGCATCCAGCGCGGACCGATTTCTATCCGAAGGACGATTCTGGCTTCTCGATCGAAGGCGTCTTCGGGTGCGCTCAAGACGACGGTAAAGTGCACTCCGATCAGTATCTAACAGCCGCGCAACCTTTGAGTGGCTCCCCGTTTGGGCCATTAGCTGATCGTAGAGACTCAGGAAACTGCGGTCGATAAAAGCGTCCAGTGAGTCGTTTTCATAGACCAGCAGTGGGATTTGCGCGTCAGGCCGGAACTGGCTAGCTTTGGGCATCGCTCGGATAACCGTCTCTGCCGTAATCTCCTCATTCAACGTCATCGCGACCAGTCTCTCGACAACGTGGCGCAATTCGCGCACGTTCCCCGGCCATCCATAGTTGCGCAAGATAGTCACCGCATCGCGATCTATGGTGTGTTTGCGCGGACACCTGATCTTCTCCTCCGCCGCGCGCACAAAATGATTTACCAGAGCAGGAATATCCGACGAACGGTGTCGAAGGGCTGGGGTGTCAATTGTTAGAACTGCGATTCGATAAAACAGGTCCTTGCGAAACCGACCGCTACTCATCTCCTGCGTGAGATTGCGATTAGTTGCCGCGATGATGCGCGCATCGACCGATGTTTCAGTGCGACCGCCCACTGGCCTGAAGGCGCCCTCTTGCAACACCCTTAACAGCTTCACCTGACACGCCGGCGACATCTCACCAATTTCGTCGAGGAAGATCGTGCCCGTATGCGCAGCTTCAAAGAGACCTTTCCGCTTTTCGTGCGCGCCGGTGAAAGCGCCGCGTTCATAACCAAACAGTTCCGATTCCAGCAGCGTTTCCGTGAAAGCGCCGCAGTTAACCGGAATGAACGACTTGGCAGCCCGCGCGCTGTTTTCATGAATTGCCTTCGCTACCAGCTCCTTCCCAGTACCTGACTCGCCGCAGATGAGAACCGTAAAATCACATCTCGCGGCCACGTCGATATGTTGCAGCAACGATTGAATCGCCGCGGAGTCACCGACGATGCCATGACTGAATAGAGAGAATTGTGCACTCACAACACTTTCTATCTCCGCTTCCTTAATCTTGGAGATAGTGCGACCAAAAGACCGTCGAGTGGCCGGCTATATCTATCAAGGACGGCGGAAGTGGACAGAAATTCCAATCTAGGCCAGAATATTTCGCCGAAAGACGTTGTTCGCCTGATTTGTCCAAACCCGACAAAAAAATATTTTTCCTGGGCTGAAATTTCTGGCCGAAACTTCCGTCTATTAGAGACTGAAAGCCAAAAACCGTAAAAGACGGGTAGCACCGTCTCTTTGGAAAGGAATCATTTCACAGCCGTGAGACTAATAAATCACCTCGGTAGGGTCGGTTTATCTATGGGGAGTTATCTAAATCGAAGGGCCTTAGCAGCGCTCCTTTGCCAGCTATTCGTTGGCTTTTCCAGCGCATTCGCTCAGGCGGACGAGATTGCTCCTGGCCCAGACCTGGTAACACAGGGCATCCCCAAGGTTCCGGTTTCGCTAGCGCGCACGGCTCAACATTACACGACAAATGCCTATGGCTTGCCAGTCGCAGGATGGGAGGCGACCAAACGCGAGATATGGATCAAGGATCTCAAGAGCGATTCAACTGTCGTGTACCGGGTCGCGGCGCTGAACGGTGCGACTCAGCCAATGCTGAACATTCCGACCGGTGTCTACGACATCTACTACCAGCCGCAAGGAAAATATCTCGTTTACAACCAAGATACCAACGGAAACGAACAGTTTCAGATGTATCTCTACAACATCGAGACGGGTAAGAGTACCTTGCTTACAGACGGCAAGTCTCGAAACACCGAGCCGGTCTGGTCCAATGCGGGAGACCGGATCATTCTCAGCACATCACCAGCGGGCGGGAAGGGCGTGAGCCTGTCGGCTATCAACCCACTCGATCCTCAAACTAATCGCGTGGTCGCGCAGTCGTCCGGCAACTATTTCAAAGCTTTCGATTGGTCGCCTGACGATCAGCAAGCGGTATTTATCGAGTACACCTCAAACACCACGAGTGCGCTTTGGTTGGTTGATGTGAGAACGGGTGAGAAGACTTTACTGTCACCCAAAGAGAAGACGGATGAGTATTACGATTCTCCGCAATTCGCAAAAGATGGCAGAGGCGTCTATGTCATCACTGATCACGAATGTGACTTTCGTCGCCTGGCGTATGTCGATCTTGCTGCGAAGACTTTCAGATATCTCTCTGGTGAAAATGCTGATGTTGAAGATTTCAGAATTGCCTCGGACGGAAAGACACTAGCTTTCATTTCCAACGAAGAAGGAATTTCTGGCCTTCATTTGCTCGACACCAAGAGCAGTGGCGAGAAGTCCGTTCCGAACCTGCCGTCGGGCATTATTTCTGATCTCTATTGGCACAAGAATTCTCAGGACTTGGCGTTCAACTTCAAATCTGCGCGAACGCCTACCGACGTTTACTCGCTGAACATAGGGAACGGACAACTCACCCAATGGACAAAGGGCAAGACTGGAGACGCGGACATCACGAAGATTCCAGAGCCGGAAGTAGTCCACTGGAAGAGTTTCGACGGCAGAACAATTTCGGGGTTTCTGTTCCGGCCGCCGGCCAAATGGACCGGAAGGCGTCCGGTGGTGATTGACATTCATGGTGGTCCCGAAGAGCAATATCGCCCAAGTTTTTGGGGGCAAGATAACTATCTTCTTAATGAACTCGGCGTTGCGAAAATTTATCCTAATGTTCGTGGCTCAAGCGGCTACGGCAAGACTTTTCTGAACCTCGATAACGGACTCAAGCGTGAGGGCGCCGTTAAGGATCTCGGCGCTCTGCTCGATTGGATAAAGACACAGCCTTATCTCGATGCCGAGCATGTAATGGTTACGGGTGCGAGTTATGGCGGTTACATGTCGCTATCTGTCGCGGCGAATTATAGCGATCGGATTACTGCAGCTCAATCCGTTGTCGGACCTTCAAACTTGGTTACATTTCTGGAAAACACGGAAGGCTGGCGTCGCGATGTTCGGCGCGCGGAATACGGAGATGAGCGTGATCCTAAGATGCGTGAATTTCTCGGGAGAATCGCGCCGCTCAACAATGCTCAGAGTATCAAGAAACCACTTTTTATCGTGCAAGGGATGAATGATCCGCGCGTCAAGACGAGCGAGGCGGAGCAAATGGTCTCAGCGGTAAAAAAGAATGGCGCTCCGGTCTGGTATCTCTTGGCGAAGGATGAAGGCCATGACTTCGCCAACCAGAAAAACATCGATTTTCAGTTCTACGCAACAGTGCTTTTCATTCAAGACTATTTGATGAAGTGATTGTTAACTGACAGATAAGCATGGATGGAAGCGCTCAGTTTCGGTTTTTCGGGTGAAGTAAAGCCGAAAAAACGAACATTATGTCCAGCTACGTGGTTGGGCCAACTATTAACTACCTTCCCGCATTAACGTGCGGCTTAGCAGGAGAGAAATACAATGAAGAAGTTGAAGTCAAAAATAGTAACTCTGGCTGTTCTTGTGGCTCTAACCGGCGCGTTTGCACCGATGCAGATTGTTCGGGCGGACGACACTGGAGGGCAAGGAACGTCGGACTCGCAAAAGAAAGGCACAACGTCATCTTCCTCGCAAGCCGAGGCCGCAGCGCTGTTGGCTTTGATTCTGCGACTCCTTGGCTGGTAAGCCGAACAGACTTACAGAGTCCTTTTCGACTTGGCAGCATTTCAAATAATAACCGGCAAGCTCGGCGATCAATCTGTCGTATCAAGATTGTCCCCGCGGCTATCTTACCGATTTGAATAAAGTCCTGAGTTTGCCGGTTAGTTTTTCCGGTGATCAAAATATGCTCGTTAGATTTGTTCTTATTATTCTCATTCTAATGGTAGGTATCGTCGCGCGAACGTCAGTCGTGGCGCAGATTCGTAACGAGGACGACTTGGTTTCGGTTCTCGTATCCCTTCCAGACAACACAGGGTCGAGTGCATCGACTCTTTTCTTGGATCATCGCGATCTACTTTCAAGAAGCCTCTACGACAAGTTGATGTCTCAAGCAGAGCAGCAACTGTCGAGTTCAGACGCTCCAAAAGCGCTTCACACTTACGAAATCGCAAGAGAGTTGGCGGAACAACTCGCAGACGAAAGAATCATCGCATTTAGTTACTACAAGATCGGAACGCTTCACTTCAGACGCGGCAATATTCCCGAGGCGAAACTGAATTACCTGCGAAGCAAACAAGCACTTGACGGAGTTAATAGCACCAGCGATCTCGTGGTTCTACTCGGTGGCTTGGGAAATGTTTGTCTTTATCAGGACGCTCTCAAAGAAGCCAAAGAATATTCCCAGCAGAGCATAGCCCTCGCGAACTCTTTACGCGATGGCGATGAGGCTCTGTTTGCTCCAACCGAATATGGCGTTGCTCTTTCATGGGGAAATCTCGGCGACATTGCAAAAGGAGAAGGACATTACGATGAGGCGGTGGCTTATTACCAAAAGGCTCTTGAGTCGTTGAAAGCACTTAGTAAGAGTCGCTCACAATATCGAGCAGATGTCGCGGATTCCCTCGCTGACATTGGCCGAGTTTATCGAGTGATGGGTGACCATGTGCAGGCGCTCAATTATCTGAATGAGGCCGTCGCGATCGCGAAAACACTTCAGAGCCCGGATAAATTGGCCAGCGTCTTCAACAGCATCGGTGTTCTGTACATTGAGCAGAACGATTACTCAAAAGCATCCGATTTCATTAGTCGAAGTCTTACCATCTACAGGGCTACTGGCGATTGCTTCGAAATAGCCAGACTCTCCTTGAATCAAGGCGTCATCAATCAACGACAAGCCAAATATGAAGAAGCCATCCGGAGCTTCCGAGAAAGCTTAAATGACGCAACTGGCGTTGATGCTGCCGATCTGATCATCGCTGCGCAAGAAGGGTTGGGAGCGGTATACCAGGAGCAAGGCAATGGAGCTTCCGCGTTGGAATGGCTAGACAAGGCTTTGTTAACTGCGCAGAAGCTCGGTGATAAAACCCGGCAGGCTGAATTGCTTTGGCGATCGGGAGAGGCATGTTACCTCAAGGGTGATCTGGCGAAGGCGATTGCATCTGCTGAAAGTGCGTCTGAATTGGCGAGTGAACTTCGCCTTCCGATAATCTCCTATCTTGCTCTTACCGCGAAAGGGAAATACTACATCGCACGGCACGATTACGATCTCGCATTTCAAACTCTCTCGCGGGCGATAGACCAGATTGAAGCTCTTCGCGGCAAGGTTGCCGGCACAGAACTAGAACGACAGACGTTTTTCGAGAACAAAGTCGAATCCTATAACTTGCTAGTCGATCTCTTCGTCAGCGAGAACAAAGCTACGGACGCTCTTCTGTATGCTGAAAGAGCTAAGGGGCGAGTGCTGCTGGATGTGTTAGGCGACGGTAAGCCCGATCTTTCGCGAGGTCTATTGCCGAATGAGAAGGATGAACTGAAGCGGCTCAACTTGAACATCTTGGAAGTTAATGACCGAATTCGAGGTGAGCAAGCGAACGCGAAGTTAGACGCGACGCGGCTCGATCAGTTGTATGTCAAGTTGGACAGCGCTCGTCTCGAATACGAGTCGTTTCAGAATTCTCTCTACGCTGCACACGCAGATCTCAACGTGAGGAGAGGCCACACCGCGGCGCTTACCGGGGCGCAATTGAATACTCTCACAGGTGATCCAAGAAGCGCATTTCTTGAGTATGTTGTCACCAAAGAGTCCGTTTACCTCTTCGTCTTGACAAGTGGACTGAATGGCAATGCCAAAGTGCGGGTTTACCCAATAGCCGTGAAGCCAGATGAGCTGGTCCGTAAGGTTAATGAGTTCCATGACGCTTTGGCGGAGCAACGTCTGGCTTATACGAGCGATGCTCGCGATCTTTACTCACTATTGATTGCGCCTGCTGCGGAGCAACTCCAAAACGTCGGGACCATCTGCATTGTTCCTGATTCTTTTCTATGGAATGTTCCCTTTCAAGCTCTGATGATGCCGAACGAACACTTTCTTATAGAGAACCACGCACTGTATTACGTCCCTTCTTTAAGCGTGCTGCGGGAGATGAATGGCAAGAAACCTACGAGCGCGAAGACAGATGCATCACTGATCGCCTTCGGAAATCCCGTAATCGGCAAAGACGAGCAACGCAATACCGACTTGTGTCCTCTGTTAGAGGCAGAACAGGAAGTAAGCTCAATTGCGAATTCCTTTAGTCCAACGACTGCGAAAGTTCTCATCGGACGCGAAGCAACTGAAAAAGCTTTCAAGACTCTTGCGCCAACCTATTCGATAATCCACCTTGCGACGCACGGCGTCATTGATAACAGACAGCCTCTCTACTCGCACTTGTTGTTGACGAAAACGGAGGGAGATTCAGAAAACGACGGGCGACTAGAAGCCCGTCAGATCATGTACATGAATCTTCCTGCTGACCTCGCGGTACTTTCGGCGTGTGAAACCGCCAATGGCAGAATTGCTCCCGGCGAAGGTGTTATGGGTCTTTCTTGGGCCTTCTTCGTTGCTGGAACACGGGCAACACTGGTGAGCCAATGGAAGATCAACTCTGATAGCACTTCGGAATTGATGACGAATTTCTATAAGCATCTGGAGTCTAAAGTTTCAGAGAGAGACGGAAGAAGCGTAAATGCGTTGAGAACAGCGACCCTCACGATGATTAATAGTCGCCGCTATAATCATCCTTTCTATTGGGCGGGCTTTATGCTCATGGGAAACTAATGGCCTATTCGTCCCGAGTTATAAATTTCATTCGCGATGAAAAATTGAATCCAAACGCGAGTTGTGCATAATCTCTGACCGCGCCCGCCTCCCCGGTGGGCGAATTGGTCACGTGGGGTGAGGACACGTGGCCTTTAGGGTGAGGCTTGTGGGAGGGCCTCACCCGTTTTCTTTTAATGACTCGCCGCTTACGAAATATTTTTTTGACTCTGAGGGAAGTGAATCTCTTTTAGCGCGTGGCCTGACTCAAGTAACGCAGATTTATTCCCGTCTGAAGACCACCACATTTTGGATTCTCCTGAGCTGCTGTAGAAACTATCGTCTGAGAATTCGTAGAAAGGAGAGTGCTAACTTTTACTACTTGTACGGTTTTGCTGGAAAGCGCACCTACGAAGAATATGTTAATGATTTCAGCGAGATTGCTTATAGAATGTGAGTTGAACTCGTCCTGGCTCTATAGATGTACTGGGTACAAGCAAACAACAAGTGGGAGCAATTGAAACTAAATACAACGGCCTTCCTTTCCGATCTCGCCTGGAGGCTAAATGGGCTGTTTTTCTTGATGCTATGGGCATCGACTATGATTATGAACGCGAGGGATTTACTCTAGGTGGACTCTGGTATTTGCCTGACTTCTGGCTCCCGCTTCCAAAATTGCACGCCCATTTTGACGGCGCTGGTTACTGGCTAGAGATAAAGCCACGAGCATTAACCTCTAGAGAGGAACTTCAAATACAGAGGCTCGTGCGACATACCGGGCATCATGCCTATGCGATCTGCGGCAGAGTTGGCGTGGGCGAGTATGTTGTGAGCAAATGGGTCTTAGAGCGTGAAACGAACGAAGTTAGGGCGGAGTAC
>DASQYL010000278.1:0-5313 GCA_035639235.1 Pyrinomonadaceae bacterium
GCCTGCCGGCGGCAAAGTCACGAAAACGACTACCAAAGAAGCGACTGGGATTACCGAGTGGGAACTTTCGAACGGCGTGAAGGTGGTCCTGAAGCCAACGAACTTTAGGGAAGACGAGATTCTCTTTCGCGCTACGAGTCCCGGGGGAACTTCCCTCGCTGCGGACAAAGACTTTATTCCCGCAGATACTGCGGCCAGTGTAGTAGCCGCGGGCGGCATCGGAAAATTCAACGCCATCGATTTGCGCAAATGGATGGCCGGCAAAATCGCCAGCGCGAGTCCCACCATCGGCGAGCTTTCCGAAGGAATGTTTGGCAACGCGTCCAAAAGAGATTTGGAGACGATGTTCCAACTCATCTATTTGCGGTTTACGCAGCCGCGCGCGGATGTGAATGCCTTCAACACCGAGGCCGCTCAGAACAAGGCCATCCTGGCGAATCAGGCCGTCTCTCCTGAATTTCAGTTTTTTAATACGCTAATGGCTGCGCGATATCAAAACCATCTGCGGCGGCGGTACGACACGGCGGAAATGGTCAACGATTGGAATCTCGACAAGTCGATGGCCTTCTATAAAGATCGTTTCGCCGATGCCAGCGATTTCACTTTCTTTTTCGTGGGCAGTTTCGATCTGCCGACCATCCAACCGCTGGTCGAGAAGTATCTTGGCTCCCTGCCGTCGCTTCATCGCAAGGAGTCCTGGAAAGACGTCGGCGTGCGTACGCCTCCCGATGTGGTCGTCAAGCGCGTCGAGAAAGGCGTCGAGCCGAAGAGTCTTTCGGCGATTGTCTTCAGCGGCCCGTTCGAATTCAACCAAACCAATCGCGTGGCGATCCGCGCGATGTCTGAGATTCTGCAGCGCCGCTTGCTCGAAGTAATCCGCGAAGAACTCAGCGGCACTTACGGGATTAATGCCACGCCGGGCTATCAACGAATCCCGACGCAGGAGTATTGGATTACGATCAACTTCGGCAGTTCACCGGATCGCACCGAGGCTCTGATTAAGCGCGTCTTTGAAGAGATCGAAAAATTGAAAACCGAAGGGCCGACAGATCAGCAAGTCACCGACGAGCGCGAGACGCTGATGCGCGAATTCGAACGCAACAGCAAGACCAATAGTTGGCTGCTCGGACAGATTCTGGCGCGGTACGACAACAACGAGGACCCGGCCGGCGTCTGGGCCATCACCGGTTACTACCAGAAGATGGACAAAGCGATGATTCAGGACGCGGCAAAGAAGTACCTCGACACGAAGCGGTACGTTGAGGTGTCGCTATTTCCGGAGAAGAAGCCGTAAACGATGACGAGCGAGTTTTTATTGGCAGACTCTGATCTTTCCTAACGGTACAGGGTCGAGCGTTATGTAAGTCTCGTTTTCGCGCGCCACCCAAAACTCATCCAATTTGATGTCGTTGTAAGCTGGGTGTTGAAACATCAGGTAATAATGTCCAGGCGTGATTTGTTTGAATTGGAATTCACCGCGAACGTCTGTTAGTTGCCGGGCGATTTGCGCGCCCTTCGCTTCGAAGAGTTGAATAGTCGCACCCACGACCGGCCCTTTCTCATAACCGTAAGTCACGACTCCGCCAACGGCGCTGGCATCAGACGTCTTGCGGGGTTGATAGATCAAGGTGCCCGGTGGGCCGCAAGGATCCCACAACGCTTTCTCCGGCATCGGTTCGACAATTGGCGCGTTACCCACAGTTGCTATCTGCATTACGGCAGGCACATCCATCGACTTGTCCTGCTTGGCCGTTTGTATTTGACTGGTAACGAATAGATCGGTTTTGGTGAAACGTTTGAAACCTGGAGCGTTAACTTCGAACTCATACTTACCGGTCGGAACCGCATCGAATCTAAAATGACCCGACGAGTCCGATGTCGTTTGCAAAATTCGATCGAGAGAATACAGGTTAATTCGAGCGCCGGGGATTGGAGCAGAATTCGGATCAGTGACTAATCCGGTTACCTTTATGGCTTCTTGTGCATCCGCCGAGCCGGCTGTTGAAATGATTAAAAATAGACTGACCCAGGGAATTAGCGTCTTCAATCGCTCAGCTAACTTCATAATCGAACCGTCGCGGTCTCTAAGGTTGAAGGATAGTAAGGGAGACTGGAGCCGGCGACCGGGGTCGAACCGGTGACCTTGCGATTACGAATCGCACGCTCTACCAACTGAGCTACGCCGGCTTGTCAATGCATCGACTATACGAATCGTCGAATTTGAGGTCAAGCGGTACTGAGCGCCGTAGGCGCCGAATATTTATAGAACCCGCGTCTAACGTGCCTCGCGCTCCTTTAGGAGCGCAATGTCGTGAGGAGCATTTGGCTCCAAAACTAGCCGAGATCTTTTTTCAACCGTATTCTATAAACATGCCGCTCCTGACGGAGCGAAGAGCGGTGTTATGCTCCCAACTGCATGCACGAAATCACGATCATCGGCGGCGGACTTGCGGGCGTTGAAGCTGCCTGGCAGGCGGGTAATGCCGGCGCGCGCGTGCGGTTGTTCGAGATGCGGCCGGTCAAACAGACGCCGGCGCATCGCACGGACAAGCTGGCAGAGATCGTCTGCTCGAACTCTCTGAAATCAGATGAGCCCGGGACCGCGTCGTATCTTTTGAAAGAAGAGTTACGTCGTGGCGGTTCGTTGGTTATGGAAGCCGCCGCCGCGACGCGCGTGCCCGCCGGAGCCGCGCTGGCGGTCGATCGCGAACAGTTCGCCGATTACGTCACCGCACGAATTGCTTCGCATCCGAACATTGAAATCGTACGCGAAGAAGTCTCGACAATACCGCTTGACGCGATCACAATTGTCGCCACCGGACCGCTGACTTCCGATTCGCTGACGACTGAAATCATGAGGTTGACCGGTGACGATCAGCTCTATTTTTATGATGCAATCGCGCCAATTGTCGCCGCCGATTCAATCGATCGTGCAATCGCCTTTCGCGCCGCGCGCTACGGCAAAGGGGGCGACGATTATTTGAATTGTCCGCTGAATGAAGACGAGTACGCGAGTTTTCATGAAGCCTTGACACTTGCCAACAGTGTTCCGTTGCAGCGATTCGAACAAACTCGCTGGTTCGAAGCGTGCTTGCCTATCGAAGAACTCGCGCGCCGCGGGTTCGACACGCTGCGGTATGGGCCGATGAAGCCGGTTGGTTTGATCGATCCGAGAACCGGCCGTCAGCCTTACGCGGCGGTGCAACTTCGCCAGGAAAATTTGATGGCTGATGCGTACAGTATGGTCGGCTTTCAAAATCACCTGCGCTACGGCGAACAGGCGCGCGTGCTGCGTATGATTCCGGGACTCGCACGCGCCGAGTTTCTTCAGTTTGGGCAAATTCACCGGAACACTTATATCAACGGACCGCGCGTGCTGGCGGCAACCATGCAGATGCGCGCGCATCCAAACATCTTCTTCGCTGGACAAATTACGGGCGTCGAAGGCTACGTCGAGTCCGTCGCAATGGGTTGGCTCGCGGGTTTGAATGCGCCGCGATGGGCAAGCGGCCGAGAACTCTTGATTGCGCCACCGCGTAGTGCTATCGGGGCGTTGGCGCGTTACGTGTCGAGCGCTGAAACGAAGAATTATCAGCCAGTGAACATCACTTTCGCGCTGCTCGAAGCGTTGACCAAGGAGCAAGCACGTTCAGTCAAACGAAAGCGCGATCGTCATGCGCTGCAAGTGAGTATCGCTTTAGAAGAATGGGACGAATGGCTGCCACGCGAAGCAGTACAAGCGGCGCAAGCATCTCTGTCGATCAAGTGAATAGTAGATTTCACAACTTCGCATGGATTTTCACAGCCGGGGTGATCGGCATCGTCGCGATTTCGTTGTTTGCGTCCAAAGCACGGTCCCAGTCAGGCCGGCAGAAGAATGTGAATGCCAAATCTTCCCCGACGCCCACCTCGCCACGACAATCAACCTCTAAGATGCCGCCGCCGCCACCGATGCCGCCACAATCGGCGAGCGCCGGCAATGAACAGCCCGCTAATCAGTCAGACGACGTGGTCCGAGTCAGCTCGCATCTGGTTCCGGTGCCCACGACTGTGCTCGATGCGCGCGGAGCCGCAGTGGCAAATCTGAAGATTGATGATTTCGATCTGCTTGTCGATGGAGAACCGAAACCGATCAGCGATATCTATCGCGCCGAGACCCCGGTCCGCATGGCGATGCTGTTTGATAACAGCGGCAGCCTGGATGCATCGCGCGAGTTTGAAAAGCGCGCCGCGATGCGCTTCTTCGGCAGCGTCATGCGGCCCATCGATCAAGCGGCCATCTATTCGGTATCGACCACCGTAGAGTTATCGCAGCCGATGACTAACGATGTCTCGCTGCTGGAACGAACGATCGAGTCTTATCCTAAACCTGAAGGCGCGACCTCGCTTTACGACGCAATCTTTGCGTCGCTGACATATCTCAAGCCCTACGCGGGACGGCGCGTCATCGTCATCGTTTCAGACGGGCGCGACACCACGAGCCGCGAGGACCATGATTTCGAAGCCACTTTGAACCGGCTCTCATCTGACGAATGCCAGGTTTACGTAGTCCAGACGGGCTTGTACGACAATGCAAACGTTCGCGACCTGACAGCCGAACGGCGCATGCAGGCATTTGCCGCACAAACAGGAGGCGAGGCATACATTCCAAAATCGGTAGGCGAACTCGACGATACGTTCGCGCAAATTTCCGCCGACCTCGCGCAGCAATACATTCTCAGCTACTACCCGGCGGCAGATAAACGCGACGGCAAATATCATCAAATCGTCGTGCGCGTGAAAAAGAAAGAGGCGACGCGGGTGCGCTCGCGCAAAGGATTTTTGGTCAAGACCCGCGAGAGTTCATAAGACTCTCTGTGGTATCAATATGGCAGTTGTGATAGCTTAAGCTCATGAAGAAAGTTAAGGCAGTCAAGATTCAACGACCCAAGCGAGAAAAGATAACTCGCGAAGAAGCGCTGAAACGAATGGAGTCCTTTCCGAAACGAAGGGAGAAGTTCATTGCTGCTATCCGAGAGGGTTCGCGTAGAAATCTTCATTCCTGATCTTCCCGATCCTTCTTATAGCCGCCTGCTCGAAGAGTTGGAAGTCGAACTTAGCTATACCTTCGGCGGGTGTACGGTCTTATCCGCTTCGGGCAATTTTCGAACTGACGTTGGGTTGATCCTTCCAGACCAAATCAACATCGTATTTACTGATCTCGATCTCGATATCGATCGTGATCGGCTTCGGATCGGTCAATATGTGGACCGAGTTTCGTAACGCGATTAGAAACGCTTTGCCTGAAGAAGAATCTATCTTCATCGCGGTACA
>DASQYL010000279.1:0-8731 GCA_035639235.1 Pyrinomonadaceae bacterium
TGTATCGGCACTTCGAAGAGTTGTCGCGGGATTAACTGCTTCATCTTTTCGGCGAGCGCGCGCCCGCGCGTCTGTGCGGTTTCGCGATGCAGGATAAGTGACAGCGCATCGACGGGTTCGCCGGCGACGAGAATGTCGAGCTTGACGAGATCGCTTTCGCGGTAATCGATGAATTCATAATCGAGCGAGGCGTAGCCGCGCGAGACCGATTTCAGACGATCATAAAAATCCAGCATGATTTCGTTGAGCGGCAATTCATAAGTCAACATGACGCGGTTAGCCGCGATGTATTCGAAACCTCTCTGCGTGCCGCGCTTCTCTTCCAGCAATGGCAGAATGCCGCCAAGAAATTCGTCTGGCGTGAGGATGACTGCCTTAATCATCGGCTCTTCAATCTTCGCGATGCGCACCGACTCAGGCATCTTCGCCGGCGAATCAATTTCCGTCGTCTGAGCATCGGTGGTCGTGACCAGATAGCGAACGTTGGGCGCCGTGGTGATCAGATCGAGATCGAATTCGCGTTCAAGCCGCTCCTGCACAATCTCCATGTGCAGGAGGCCGAGAAAGCCGCAACGAAATCCAAACCCCAACGCCGCTGAAGTTTCTGGTTCGTAAAAAAACGACGCGTCATTCAAACGCAGCTTGTCGAGCGCGTCGCGTAAGTCTTCGTAACTGTCGGCATCGACGGGATACAAACCGGCAAAGACCATCGGCTTGATTTTTTGAAACCCAGGAAACGGTTTGGTCGTCGGACGCGCGCTTTCGGTAATCGTATCGCCGATCTGCACGTCTGCTACGGCTTTGATCGACGCGGTGAGGAAGCCAACTTCGCCCGGTCCAAGTTGATCGATTGGCGTTGGCCGCGGGCGATTCACGCCCAACGTATCAATCAAGTAATCGCGGCCCGTGCTCATGAACCGCGCTTTCATCCCGGGTCGAATGACGCCGTCAATTACCCGAAACAAGACGATCACGCCGCGATACGAGTCGTACCATGAATCGAAGATCAACGCTTTTAGCGGTGCGGTCTCATCACCTTTCGGCGGCGGCACGTCGCGCACAATGCTTTCGAGGACTTCGTGAACGCCCTGGCCCGTCTTCGCGCTCGTCAGCACGGCGTTGTGTGTGCCGAGCCCGATAAAGTGTTCGATCTCTTCGATCGCTTTCTCGGGTTCCGCGCCGGGCAGATCAATCTTGTTGATGACGGGAATCAGTTCGAGATTGTGTTCGATCGCGAGATAGGTATTCGCCAGCGTCTGTGCTTCGACGCCTTGCGAAGCATCGACGACCAGCAATGCGCCTTCGCAAGCAGACAACGAACGCGAAACTTCGTAAGAAAAATCGACGTGACCGGGCGTGTCGATCAAATTCAAAACATACTTCTGACCGTCGTTGGCTTTGTAATCCAGTCGCACCGCATGCGCTTTGATGGTGATGCCGCGTTCGCGCTCGAGGTCCATGTCGTCAAGCACCTGGTCGGACATTTCGCGGCTGCTGAGCGCGCCTGTCAGTTCGAGCAGACGATCGGCCAAAGTTGACTTGCCGTGATCGATGTGCGCGATGATCGAGAAATTGCGAATGCGAGATGGGGTCATGACACACGAGCTCGCGATTATGATTCACCTCAAGCAACACAAGCTCTGCAGAATTGGTTGCCTAATTCGGTAAGCTGTAGAAACTCACTTCTGCTTGCCGCAAAACCGAGCTGTCCAGTTTCAATTTCAGAAACAAATTCCTTCACTGTTGGATGATTCTGTAGCGCTTTATAAATCTCGTCGCCTCCCATAACTGCACCCTCTTTTATTTCCACCAACCCGAGGCGAGATAGATTATTGAGGTACGTCGGCCATAAGTTTGGATGTGAACAGCGGGACTCATTCGCGATGGATGAAAAGTGAAGAAGGCGTTCGGCATGAACAACGCCAAGATTGAGTATGTCAAACCCTACCCCGACGGTAATCATCGGAAACGTTTGAGACGTCGACAGAAACTCAATTATTAAAGCCTCGTCAGGTGTCATTTGTTTAATTGACTCGACAAAGGCTGGGTGAGCGAAAAGGGCCGTCTGCTCGTCCATCGACGTGGCCAGAAGATTCGCATACAGCTCACGGAGTGATGGTTCGTGCGCAGAATATCGCAGGGCTTCCAGCGTCGGTACCGCAACCGATGGACTAGGCGTGATTATTCGTTCAGGCGGAACATCCTTAAGCTTTTCGGGTAGAGCTTCGGCAAGATAGGCCTTGATTTTCTCGAACCCCCATACAAGTGCCGAAACCGGGGCTAACGCAACGTGAATCGCCTTGGCGACAGTTCCAAGGGCTGAACCCAATTCCTTGGCAGCCGGTTGTAATGCGTCCTCGTAAATTGGAACTGCTTCAAGTACACCTCTGACAGCATCAGCAGCATCGCGGACTTTATTCTCGTCACCCATTGGAATGTAAACATAACAAAACGGGTGCGAAATCGCACCCGTCGCGTCACGCTACCGGCAGCACAACGAGAAGGCATCATCGTCCGTACAGTTCTTCGCGGTTTAGCCGTCCAATTCTACGTACAGGCCCTCGATCGATCTCCGCGAACAGTTCCTCAAGCCGTTTGTTTCGTTCGGCGCGAAGCTCTTCTTCGCTTTTCTCTTGCTTTGGTCGATCAGGCCGTTTCTTGCTATTGGGTTTGCTCTTCATAAATCCTCCCGCCCGACGAGTCTCCCTATCCAATCGCTTTCTTATTATCGATCTGCGCGCGCTGCAGCTTGCCGCTGTAATCGACGTAGACGGATTTCCATTCTGAGAAGATGTCGAGCACCTGGGTGCCGGCTTCGCGATGGCCGTTGCCGGTGCCTTTGGTGCCGCCGAATGGGAGATGCACTTCGGCGCCGATAGTCGAAGCATTGACGTAGAAGATGCCGGTGTACGTTTCGTTCATCGCGTGGAAGGCGCGATTCACGTCTTGAGTGTAAATCGCCGCGGACAATCCGTATTGCACGCCGTTGGCGATCTCGATTGCTTCGTCGAGCGAGCCCGCAGGAATCACCGCGGTGACTGGGCCGAAAATCTCTTCCTGCGCGATGCGCATATCCGGCGCCACATCAGTGAAAACAGTTGGTTCGATGAAATAGCCGTGGGCATAATCGCCTTTGGTTAGGTTACGCCCACCGACCGCCAACGTCGCGCCATCTTCATTCTTACCGATGTCGATGTAGCTCATGATCTTTTCGACCGCGCCCCCATTGATGACCGGGCCGACGTCTACCGATGCGTCGGCCCCGTTGCCGATGCGCAGGGCTTTGGCGCGCTCCGTCAGCTTCTTCGAAAATTGTTTGTAAACTTTCTTGTGGACAATCAAACGCGATGAAGCTGTGCATCGTTGTCCCGAAGTTCCAAAGGCGCCCCAGATTGCTCCCTCGACTGCATTGTCGACATCGGCATCGTCCATCACCATGATCGCGTTCTTGCCGCCCATTTCGAGCGAACAGATCGCGTTGCGTTCGGCGCACGCAGAGGCGACCGCGCGTCCGGTTTCAGTCGAACCAGTCAATGAAATCAATCGGATTGCGGGATGATCGGTCATGCGCGTGCCGACCACTGAGCCGCGGCCCATCACCAGGTTGACGACGCCCGGCGGCACGCCGGCTTCTTCACAAGCGTTGACGAGATTGTAGGTTGAGAGCGGCGTATCTTCCGCCGGTTTGATAACGACGGTGTTGCCGCAAACGAGGGCCGGCATTAATTTCCACGATGGTATAGCCATAGGGAAATTCCAGGGCGTGATCAGGCCGCACAACCCGATGGGTTGACGCACACACATGGCAAACTTGTTCGGCATCTCGGCCGGCGTGGTAAATCCATGCAGGCGCCGTCCTTCGCCGGCAGCGTAGTACGTGCAATCGATCGCTTCCTGCACGTCGCCGCCCGCTTCTTTCAAAACCTTGCCCATCTCGCGGGTCATGTCGCGGACATACTTTTCCTTGTCGCGCATCAGTATCTCGCCGACGCGAAAAAGAATTTCGGCGCGACGCGGTGCGGGCGTCAGTCGCCATCCGTCGAAAGCCGCGCTGGCGGCCGCGATCGCATCATCGACGTCTGCGGTGGTCGAACGGGGAAAGCGGCCAATGACGTCGCGGGTGTCCGCGGGATTACGGTTCTCGTTCCATTCGCCGCTGCTGCTGTCGCGCCATTCACCGCCGATGTAATTCTGATAGGCTTGTGCTTGCTGTTTATTGCTGGAGCGAGACTTCTTTGCGAGTCCTTTCTTTGCTTGAGCCATAATTGTAAAAGAGATCAGAAGTCAGAGATCAGTTTGCTTTAATCCGTCTTTGCCGGAAGCTAGCTGCCGAAGTTATCGTCCGCGAAGCGGACAAAATGAAAATAGCCCAGCGCTTCAGCGCTGGGTCACCGTCGCCAAGTAAAGCGGAGCCCGCGAAGCGGGCGACAGAATTTCCGCTCGGGGCAACGCTGTTTTCTAGCCTCTGTCGTCCGTTTCACGGACTTGAAAGCTTGTCACTCTCTGATCCCAGCGCTGAAGCGCTGGGCTATTCCCACACCGTCCGCTATCGCGGACGACAGACAATACTTCGTGGACAAAGCCTTTTAATGCTGACCCCCGAATCTCTGATCTCTAAACCCTTTCTTACTGATAAGTAAACTGCACGATCCGCGACGTGAGGCGATTCTCCTGGCGCACGTAAATAGACAGGTTTAGTACTACGGCATCGCCGGGTTTTAGTGAATCGATCACGCGTTGGAAATCAGCGAGTGTGCTCACCGGAATGCGATTGATGCGGGTGATTACTTCCCCTTGTGAAACCCGGACCGCATCAGGCAAATCGGCTATCAAGCCGTTTGGGTCGACCTCTTTAACCAGCAGACCCTTGACTCCGTTCAGATGATTTTCCTCAATTATCTTCGGGGTAAGTTCTGCCAGCGTCAGACCAAGTCGCGCGCTGTTGCTCTTTTCCTTTTCCGTCTTTTCGCGCGGCGGAACAATCGTCTCGGCTGCCATCGATTCTGCTCGATCCGCGAGCGCAGCGGTGACGGTCAGGCGGGTGATCTTTCCATCGACGTCGCGCAGCAAGGTCAAGCTGACATTTTGCCCGACGCTGCTGGCCGCCACCTTAGCGATCAAATCGTTCGAATCCTTCACCGGCTGGCCATTCAGTTCCACGATCACATCGTTGATTTGAATTCCAGCTTTAGCTGCCGGCGTCACCTGGCCCACGCGATCGGGAGGCATGTCCACGACGACCGCGCCACGCGCCTCGGGCAGATGATAGACGCGCGCGAATTCTGAATGGACCGATTCCAGCCGCACGCCCAAAAATCCCCGCCGCACCTTGCCTTGCGCCAAAATCTGTTCGGCGACAAACTTCGCTTCATTCGAAGGCAGCGCAAAGCCGATTCCGTTGTAGTCGCCGGTCATCGTCGCAATTTGCGAGTTCACACCGATCGCTTCGCCGTGCATGTTCACCAGCGGACCGCCGCTGTTACCACGATTGATGGCCGCATCCGTTTGCAGAAATCTTTGAAAGCTCGAACTGCTCGTGTCGCGATCCTTCTTTGAAATGATTCCGGCCGTAACTGTCTGATCCAATCCGAACGGCGATCCGATCGCCAACACCCAATCGCCTACTTGCGCAACATTTGAATCGCCGAATTTCATCACCGCCAGATCGTGGTCGACATCGATCTTCAGCACCGCCAGATCGGTATCGTGATCGACGCCTACTACCCGCGCTCGATATCGTTCGCCGTTGATCAATCCAATCGTAATGCGCGAGGCACCGTCGATCACGTGTTCGTTTGTCAAAATGAAGCCTTTTGGATCGATGATGAAGCCACTGCCCACGCCGTGTGTCGGTCGCGGCGGTTGCCGGCGCAGCAAGTCATAGAGCTGACTCGGCGTGCGATCGGTCTTGTCTTCATTGTCTGCCTCTAGATCGGCCGCCTGGGTCGTGTCGATGTTGACGACTGCCGGCTCGACGCGTTGCGCGATTTCGACGAACGTTGCCGAAAGCGCTTCGGGTGCGCGACTCGAGGACTGCAACCCGTCCTGAGCGATGGCCGGACGACCGGCGAGGATTGCGCCGATGCCGATGCCGGCCAACACACACACGGCCGCGAGCGCCGCAATCCACACGCGCAGCTTGCGCAGTAGAAATTTTTCCGAGTCAGTCGTTTGATTTAACGAGTCGAACATCATGCACCGCCTTTGGATTTGAAACCGAAACAGCCTTGCGAATCACTAATGTTTGCGGCCAACGGGGAACAGGTTTCGTGAGTATAAACGAACTTCGGTACTTACCAGAAGTCATGGCCGTAGCAACACTTTCATGACACCTGGCTCGGCGGCGCGGCTCATCGCGCGCACGCCCTCAGAGAGAGGAAATTCGTCGCTAATCAAATTTCCGACGTCAATTTTTCCGGTCTTCAATAATTCAACCGCCGGAGCGAAACGTCCGCAACGCGATCCGATGACGCTGATTTCATCGACCACGATGCGCGCCGCATTCAGTTCAGTCACGTCATGAAAAGTTGATTTCAAAACGAGGACGCCGCGTGGCCGAAGCAAATCGAGCGCCAGATCGAAACCGCTCGGCGAGCCTGAGGCTTCGACGACTACGTCGAAGGCGCGCGCGCGTCCTTTCGCTTGATCGATGAATGACGTTTCGATGCCGTGTCGTTGCGCGACTTTAAGTTTATTAGCGTGTTTGCCAATCAACATTACATCTGCGCCTGTCGTCGCAATGACTTGGGCGCACAACAGACCAAGTTTGCCGTCACCGATCACTGCAACTTGCGTCTCGCCAGTTATCGACACGCGTTCGAGAATTCCGCAGGCTGCGGCGAGTGGCTCAACAAAGACCGCTTGCGCATCAGGAATTTCGCCCGGCACCGGTAACAAATTCCCCATCGGTAACTTGAGAAACTCAGCGTGCGCGCCGTCGCGGCCAACAATGCCGAGCACGGTGCGATCGGCACAATGACGCGAATCGCCGGAACGACAAAGAGCACAATTGCCGCAGCCGGCATTGATTTCGCCGACGACACGCGTGCCATCTTCGATCACGCCAACGAACTCATGGCCCAATGTTCCTTCGAATCCCGCATAACCACGCGCAATTTCCAGATCGGTATTGCAGATACCAGACAAGGTAACGCGCACCAATGCTTCGTCATCTGCTTTGGGATTGGAGACGTCGCTGACGCCAAGTCGCTGATTTTCGTATCGCAGAGCTTTCATATCTGCAAATGGTCTTTGGCCTTAGGTCTTAGGTCTTGGCCTTTCAAAGACCAAAGCTCAAAGTCCCAAGAATCAATCTTCTCAAAATTTCTTCGATCGCTGATATGCATTATCTGAATATAATTCGATCGTCTGCGGACTCGTCGCCACATTGACTTGCTGTCGCCATTCGAGCCACTCGCCTTCGGGAAACACCGTGACGGCACGAATCCACCAGGCGCCTTCGGAGATATGGACTGTGGCGCGGCCATTCGCGTCGGTGTTGGCGGTTATCGCCGACACATCTTTCAAACGCATCGCCAGGAAGTCTTCGAATGATTTATCCGGACGAGGCGAACGGCCGAAGTCGCGTTCGATCTTGGCAAAATCGATTGGATAAAGCTTGACGCGCGTTTCGCTTGCGCCTGGCACGCGCATAACGATCGTTAAATCCTGCGCCGCTCCGCCAGATGTTATCTCGACCGCAGCTGTCGCCGGCAGTCTGCGATAGATGCGCACACCCGCCCCCGCAAGACTGCCGAGCAGCGCCAGCGCGAGAAAAATTCGAACAATACGCATCACCGAACTATTTTCTTAAACGCCGCACGTAATTCACCAGCTCATCGATTTGCGCGTCCGACAGTTTCTTTTTGAATGCCGGCATGTTCTTGCCTTTGCCGTTGCTGATCGAGTTATAGATGCGCTCGTCGGACACGCTGTCCTGCCATTCGGCGCTGGTCAGGTCACGAGCTTTCTCATGCCTTGCGTGCATCGATCGCGCGCGGCCGTCGCGGCCGTGGCAGCTCGCGCACTTGCTGTTGAAAGTCGAACTTGCATCGCCGGCACTCGCAGATGCGCTCACGCCGCGTGACATCATTACTACCACCGACAAAACCGCAATTGAAATCGTCAGCACCATGGCGCAGACGATCCGTTTCTTTGATATTGATTTCACTTCATCCCCCTAAAAAGTCATCATAGTCGAAACTTCGGCAACTGGTTATAATCCGAATCGTAATGACGAATGTGCTGGACGACAAGTTACGCGAGGAGTGTGGCGTCTTTGGCATCTATGGTCACGCGGAAGCCGCGCGCCTCACCTATCTCGGTTTGTACGCGTTGCAGCATCGCGGCCAGGAGTCATGCGGCATCGTCGCAGCTAATGGCGAGCAACTGATTTCCGAGCGCGAGATGGGTTATGTTTCCGAAAGTTTCGATCAAGCAAGGCTCGATCGTCTGCCCGGCCAGACAGCGATCGGCCACGTTCGTTATTCCACCGCCGGCGAAGTTTCGATTCGCGAATGCCAACCGTTCTCAGTCACTTGCCAGCATGGGCAAATCGCCGTCTGTCACAATGGAAATCTTCCGTTCGCGGGCGAAGAACGGAAACGTCTGGAACGCGAAGGCGCGATCTTTTCGTCAACCTCGGACACGGAAGTGATTCTTCACGGCGTCGCGCGTTCGCGCGCAAACACCGTCGCCGAAGCCGTCGGCGAAGTACTGCGCGAAACCGAGG
>DASQYL010000280.1:0-7171 GCA_035639235.1 Pyrinomonadaceae bacterium
TTATGTTAGTTAAGTTGTGAGTTGTCGTACCTGTAAAGCTGGCACCCGCCGTATTACCGATGAGATTGTAGTCTTGCGAGTTGAAGGTTCCGGAGAGATCAGGGGTGGCGCCATTTGGGCTTGAAGTATTGTTCGCAATGATTGTGTTTTTAAAATTGACGACGGTGGAATTAGCGATAATGATGCCGCCGCCATTGCCATTAGTAGCTGTGTTGCTCGCTATAGTGCAGCCGGTTATTGCAACAGGGGCGAAGGTAATCAGTCCGCCACCGTTACCGGCATGGTTGCCTAATCGTACTGTCTAGTATCGTCAGCGAGCCGCTGCTGCCACCAGCATAGATTCCACCACCATTTCCGCTAGGAGAGGTATCGGCAGTGTTTCCGCTGACGGTGCTGTTCGCAAGCACTAAAACGCCAAAGTTCTCAATTCCGGCGCCCGAACCGGCGCTGGTGTTACCGCTTATGGTGCTGTTAGTCACAGTCGCCGTGCCAGCGATGATCTCAATGCCGCCTCCTCCGCCGCCGTTTATGACCTTATTTCCGCTCACCGTGCTATTGGTCAATGTGAGCGCGCCGCCGTTCGAGAAAATACCTCCACCTCGACTGGCGGTTGTGACCGAGTTTCCGCTTATCGTGACGTTAGTCAATGACAATGAACCCAAGTTGATGAGGCCACCTCCATTGCCGATTGGACTTCCTCCCGAGATAGTAAGACCCACTAGTGAAACATTGACCGCACTTTGGATAAAGAAGACCCGGAAGTTCGGTGTTCCGGCCGCAGTACTCCGCATGATCGTCAATTGATTCGCGCCGGGACCGTTAATCGTCATGTCTGAATTGAGGTCTGGCAATACGGCTGGCAGGTTGATCGTTCCCGTCACCCCCGTCAGATCGATCGTATCTGCCACACTACTGCTTCCCGCGGCACATTCACCGGCGACCGCACCGGAAGCAGTGTTGGTATTGGCCGCAGTAATCGCTTCCCGCAATGTACATAGACCGTCGCTCGGGTTTACAACGTCAGAGGTGCTGTTGACGACAATTGTAGTCGCGGCCCTTTGTGCTCGGTTCCAAACCAGGGCCACTACCACTAAGACTGTGCAGATTGAAATGACGAACAGAGTGCGGGGACGCACACGGGACAAGGTTGATTGCGACATATCAATTCCTTCGAGGGTTGCTCCCAGAGCTTCGGGTGATTCTGAGGGCGAGGCTGAACGCGTGACTAAAATATCTTGAAGCTGCTAACGATGGGATCACAGTCACGCGCCAAAGCGAAAGCGCGATTTTGCCAAACCTGTTGAGCGGCACAAGGTTAAGCTAACTCTGACGCGATTGGCAAATGTGAGGAGAGAATGATACTCACGGCCCGAAGCGTTGACGATATTCACTCGACGAGATGAAGGCCTTGACCATCTCAGCCTTGATGTAGTCGCCGCCGAATTGGTTCAGCTTGGTTAGCCAGAAATCATAGCCGGTGTAATCGCGTGTCGCTTCAGGCGCGTCATTCGGATTGCGCTGCAGATAGCCAAAATATTCCATCAACACGAAAGCTCGATTGAATTCTACGGTCGTGAAGGTAGGGTTCTCGATGATGCGTCTCAACGCGCGCGCGCGTGCGGGTATGTCGGATGTATTTGTCGCTCCGCCGAACTCACCGATGGCTGCAGCCACCTGGCTGGGCGAGGGTGTGATTTCAGTGTTGAAAAAAAGTTGATTGACTAACTGGCTCGGCGAGAGCGTCGTCGGATATTGCGCGAGAAAACGCGGACGCTGGACAAAATCGACCAGGAAGGCGTCCTTGTTATTGCTGAGCAAAGTGTCCCAGCCAGGATTGCCGACAATGACCCCGCCATTTATCCGTTGCCGGTCGTCAACAAATTCGTTAAAGCGCACACTGGGCACGGAAACCTGATGTGGAAATCCGAGGTTTGAAGTCCCCGGCATAGTTCCGTACGCAGATTTGTAAGCGCGCTCGACGAAATAACCGGACTCTTGAAACTCGATCGCAAGGAAGTAAGCCGCGGAAACGTTGACCCGCTTCACCTGCGCACACTGAGCGTCGGCGCCACACGAGGTAATTTGATTGATCCAAAACTGATAACCAGCGGGGTCAGGCTCACGACCGAGAAAATCGATGTAGTGCTGATGCACGAAGAAGTCCGCCGCGTCGATCGGATTGGCGCCGCTGACAGTTTCATTATCGGTGATTGTAACCGTCGCAATGTTGGGCGATCCGAGTGTCGAGCCAGTAGCGCTTGTCAGATTGACGAAGAAGTTTTCGTTGCCTTCGGCGTAAGTGTCGTCGGTGACGGGAACGACGATGGTCTTGAAAGTTTCGCCAGGCGCAAACGAGAGCGTGCCGATCGTCGTTTCGTAATCACAACGCGAAGACGCATTGCCGTTGTTTACGTTGCAAGGTGTCGCACCGCTGTTGTCGCTCGTAGAATAATTAACTGTCGCCGCCGTTGATGTGTCCCCGAGTCTCGTTACAGTTGCGGTCGCGCGGCCTCCTGATTCGCCGACCATGTAATTCGCCGCGCTGAACTGCACGCTGCTCGCCAATGATGAGGCGCCGAACTGCCCGCGAATTTCGCCATTCAGAAAATTCACCGTGTGCACGTTGACGTAAAGCTGTCCGCTCTTGAGGTTGGCTACGTCGGTCGGTGTAAGTGAAATCTGAAAGTCACTGACGTTGCCGCTCGGTAGCGGGAACAGAATAGGCCCAACGACACCCGGCGCGGCTGGTCCATGAATGTGGGCATCGGTTTGCGCGCTCGTCAGGCCAGCGAAATTCAAAGACACGCGCGCCGTCGTTTCATCAGGACTCAAGAGAATTGTCGCCGTGCCGGTGGCCGTGGAATTGTTCGGCGGGGTCTCCTGAGCGCCTGTCAAATTCGCCGTGAACAGCGCCGGCTGTTTTCCGGAAATCTCATAGACCGCGCCGTTCGAATTCGAAACCACGAATACGTCGCCGTTCGGCGCCGTTTCGATGTCGGTTGTGATTCCAAAATCGTGGCCGATCAGCAGCGACTCGCTCTCTTTGATATCGAACTTGTCGTCGTTATCGGCGACCAGATCGTTGAGGCGCGGATCGGTAAAAGAAAAGTGCAGTCGATCGGGTGTGAACTTAAATCGGAACAGAAAACCATTTGCAAGAAAAGTGCGCGCCGCGCCGACGAACATGTCGCCTTCGAACTGCGGTCCCAGCGCGCGGCCCTGCACGAAGCCGAGCGGCGCTGCAGGGATCGCGTACTTCCAACTGAATTCGGGGTCGTTGTAATGTGCGCCGGGCAACATGTAAAGCGCCGCCAAAGCGCCCGCGGGCGTGTCGGCAATGTTCGAAGTGGGCCAACGAAGCTGTTGCAAATCGCCCGAGCCGTAAGTCGATTCAATTTGTTTGTATTGCGCGACGCGGCTGACCGGGCCCATGATCTGAATCCAACCGTTGTTCGATCCGGCGGTGATGCGATTCATCTCATCAAACGTGTCGTCACCGTTCTCCTGGTCCCAAAGATTTCCCGAATATGGATCGAAACCGAGGCCGAACCCGTTGCGCACGCCATAGGCATAAAGTTTTTTGACATTCGCCGCGGCTTCAGGTCCGAGGTTTGTCTGCGCGTTGAAGAATGGATTGTCCGCCGGCGTTGACCCGTCGTCGTTCAAACGCAGAATGAATCCGGTAAGATGATTATTGTCCGGCTCTGGCCCACCAAATTGATCGTCAGGCACGGGGCCAAGTTGATTATTCTGCAGATAACCACGGCGCCCATTATCACCCATCAAAATATAAAGCTTGCCGTCGGGACCGAATCGCAGCACGCCGCCGTTGTGATTGCCGCGCAGAGATTGATTCGCGTCGGCTTGATAAGCATGTAACTTGATCAAATTGCGATCGAAGGTCAGCGTCGATCCGTTCCAGATATATCGATCGACGCGATTCCCGAGCAGTGGCACGTCCGCCAGACTGGTCGTGTCGACACCCGTGCTGCTCTCGGTCCAATACAGATAAACGTAGCCGTTGAAAGCAAAATTCGGATGCAGCGCGAGGCCAAGGCCGCCGCGTTCTGAGCCGCTGTTAACGGCGAGATCGAGTGGCGGCGGACTTTGAATTACACCATTCGTCACGCGCTGAACTTTTCCGGTGTTCTTTTCAAAAATCAGAAAGTCGTTGTTGCCGATGAAAGCCATGCTCGTCGGCTGTGACAATCCGCTGACGACGGTCTTGACCGAGAGATTAGGATCGGTCATCGCCGGGCCATTGGAAGGTGAATTCACGGCCGTCTGCACGCTTACTGAATTGTCCGTCTGATCTGGATCGGTCTCGTTTGCTGAAACACCGGCGGTGTTTGTCAGAGTTCCGGCAGACTGTGGAACCACGATGAGGCTCACGACTGCGTTCGCATTGCGCGCGAGCGATCCGAGATTGCAAGTTACCGTGCTTGTCCCGCTGCATGAACCCTGCGTCGGTGTCGCCGAAACGAAATTAATTCCGCCGGGCAGATTGTCCGTGACGACCACGTTGGTCGCGGGCGATGGTCCATTGTTCGTAATGACGAGCCGATACGTGAGATTCGCCAGAGTGATTGCCGGATTTGGCGACGCGGTGTTCGTCAATGAAAGATTTGCGCTGGTCGAGCCAGAGACGATCAATTGCGCCGGCGTCGTGTGTTGTAAAAGTCCGCTGGTAGCTGTGATCGTCAGAGGGTAGGTTCCTGGCGGCGTCGCGGCAGCCGTGGTTAGCGTGAGCGTCGAAGATTTCTGCGACGCGTCGGTAATCGAAATTGATGTGGGCGCGAAATTCGAAGTCGTGTCAGCCGACGCCCCGGCTAAGTTCAGCGAGACATTTCCGGCGAAGCCCGCGACCGGAGCCACGGTTACGACGTAGTTAGTAGCGTCTCCCGGATTCACCGTTCGTGAGAAGGGCGCAACCGACAGTGAAACATCCGCCGCGGGCGTAGCGTCGGCGATCTTCGCGATAAAGACATCCTGGCTGCCGGCGTTCGCTGACTGCGACGGCGACAACGTCGGGAAATTTGTTGAGGACGTGTAGCCCGTCACGTATGCATTCGATGAATCGACGGCGATTGGATTGGTGGACGTCACCGCGGCCACAAAATTTTCATTCGCTGCGCCACCGAGATAAGTCGAATATAACGACGAAGTTCCGCTCAAATTGAGTTTGGCGATAAACGCATCGTAGCCACCGCCGTTGTTGAGTTGCAGCGGCGAAGTGGTCGGCAGATTTCCGGACGAGGTGAAGCCGGTCACATACACGCCTGTCGAATTTACGGCGACTCCCGTCGCGCGATCGTCGCCGCTGCCGCCGAAGTAACTCGCAAATATCTTCGTGCCGGTGCTGGAGATTTCCGCGATGAACGCATCGAAAGATCCACCCGATGAAGTCTGCAATGGATTCAACACCGGAAAATTATTCGACGAAGTTTGACCAACAACATAGAGATTGTTGACGCTTGCATCCGCCGCGATCCCGAAAGCCTTGTCATCGCCTGAACCGCCAAGATACGTACACCAGACGAGCGAGTTTATTCCGCTCGCGTTCGTGTCGAGCTTGGCGATGAACGCGTCGAAGCTGCCGCCGAATCCGGCTTGAAACGGATCCGCAGTCGGGAAATCAGGCGACGCGCCGTATCCCGCGACGTACGCGATGCCATTGCCGTCGATCACGACCCCACTGCCGCGATCGGTTCCCGATCCGCCGAGATAGCTTGAATAAAGAATTCCCGACCCGCTGGAATTTATTTTCGTGAGAAAAGCGTCCGTGTCTCCGCCACGCTGAAACTGATACGCGCCGCCGGTGGTCGGAAACGCGTTCGATTTGGTGCCGCCGGTGACGTACACCACGCCCGCGGCATCGACCGCGACTCCTTCGACTGAATCGTTTTCTTCGCCGCCAAGAAAACCCGAATAAACCAGGGCGCTGCCCTGCGCGTTAAGCTTCAAAACGAAACCGTCAAAGTCCCCGCCGTGATAAGCAGGACCAAACGAACCCGGCGTTGTCGGAAAATCTGTGGAAGTGGGATCAACGCGTCCGACGACATACGCATTACCGCTGGTGTCCACCGCGATGCCATCGGCGCGATCGTTGCCACTGCCCCCGATGTAGGTTGAATAGATTATGTTCTGGCCCGTCGGATCAATCTTGGTGACAAAGATATCGGCCAAGCCCTTCTTGGCAGAAAACGCCGGATTGTGTGTCGGAAAATTTGTCGAAGCGGTCGTGCCGGCGACATAGACATTGCCGTTTGAATCGATCGCAATGCTGCTGCCCGTGTCGTCAGCGGCGCCGCCAAGGTAGGTTGAATAAACCAAAGTCGGATCGATTATCAACGGCTGGGTATGGTCATAATCACCTACTTCAAAAACAACTTGCCGCGCGGTTTGGAGAGAATAACGGCCGTGGATCGCGTGACGTTGGCCATCGATGTCCTGGTAGATTTTTGGTTTACGCTGAACGATTTCATCTTTGCCGCTTTTCAAAATCAGATCGCCGTCTGCTGAGGTTCGTGCGCGTGCGTTGTCGATACCGAGTACAATGTCGCGCACGTCACCGCCGGGTTTGACGATAAAGTCGTATTCCAATTCATTTTGATTGCCATAAAAACTCAGATCGATCGATCGATAAATATTCTCGTAGACGACCTGCTTGAACGTCGGAACTTCGGTGTGCCACTTCGTAGAATCATTTCCCAGAAGATAGTTTCGTTTTCCCGGCAGGCGATCGACGCCTTGCGGAGTGGCATTCGAATTCGCGCCGACAAACCGGACGGTAAACGATTTGTGCGCCTGGACTCTTATAGATTGTGAATTGAGCGCAAAAGTTGTTCGCCCCTGATGGGCAATGAACCTCACCGAAGGATCCGATTGGCCGACATTTGATTCAAACGCGAGCGGAAGATTGACGAGCGATTGGAGCGCGGGCATCCCTGCCCGAAGAGCGTGCGCCGCATGCTCAGCGCTCAAAGCGGGCAAGGACGCTCGCGCTCCGTCGGCGTGCGCCTTACGATTTGAGCCGCCCGCGCTCCAGAACGCGAGAGCAATCATCGGCGCGATTAAAACAAAGGCGCGATTCTTTCTTTTAGGCGATCGCTTCATAGCTTCAGCGCCGGGATGAGAAAGCTTACAAACAAAACGACAAAGGATCGAGCGT
>DASQYL010000281.1:0-23274 GCA_035639235.1 Pyrinomonadaceae bacterium
TTCTGCTATACTCTCGAAACTGAATGGTCATTCATTTTCTGGTTCGGCATACTCCAAAAATATGGAACGCGAAAGTTTAGAGATGGACGTGGTCTTCGTCGGCGCCGGGCCCGCGAATCTCAGCGGGGCACTGCACCTGGCGAATCTAATCGCGCAGCACAACGAGAAGAACGAGAACACGCTCGGTGAGATTCAGATCGCGGTGATCGAAAAAGGATCATCGGCTGGCGCGCACAACCTTTCAGGCGCCGTCATGGATCCTCGCGGGCTGGCGGAGTTGATTCCTGATTTCACAGAGAAAGGCGCGCCGCTCGAATCGGAAGTAAAGGACGATCAATTTCTGTATCTGACAAAAAACCGCGCGATTCGTTCTCCGATCAATCCCCCACCGCTCAACAACCACGGCTATTACATCGTCTCGCTCAATCGTTTGACGGCCTGGCTCGGTGAGCAGTGCGAAGCCGCAGGCGTCAACATTTTTCCGGAATTTCCCGGCGCTGAGATGCTCTACGGTGAAAAGGATCGGGTAATCGGCGTGCGCACCGGCGACAAAGGCATCGACAAGGAAGGGAAGCAGAAGAGCAATTATGAACCCGGCGTTGATTTGCTCGCTAAGGTTACAGTGCTTGGCGAAGGGGTGCGAGGCTCGTTAACGAAAAAATTAATTCAACGTCTCGGTCTCGACGAAGGCCGCGAGCCGCAAGTTTATAGTCTCGGCGTGAAAGAGCTTTGGGAGATGCCGGACGATCGTTATCCCGCCGGGCGCGTTACGCACACGCTCGGCTTCCCGTCCGATCAATGGACCTACGGCGGCGGTTGGATTTATGGAATGCAGAACCGCATTTTGAATATCGGTTACGTCACAGGACTTGATTATCGCGATCCGCTCATCGATCCGCACGCGGAATTTCAGAAATACAAATCGCACCCATTCGTCGCGAAACTCTTATCGGGCGGCAAGATGATTCGCTATGGAGCTAAAGCAATTGTCGCCGGCGGCTGGAATGCAATGCCGAAACTCTTCGGTGACGGCTTTCTAATCGTCGGCGATAGCGCCGGCTTCTTGAATGCTGCGCGGCTGAAGGGCATTCATTCGGCGATTAAGAGCGGCATGCTGGCGGCGGAAACTATCTTCGATGCCTTGATTGCCGGCGATTATTCATCGCGAATTTTGAAAGAGTACGAACATCGCGTTGAGCACAGTTGGATCACGCCGGAACTGCGACGCTATCGGAATTTTCATGCGGGCTTTCGTCATGGGCGTTGGCTGGGAATGGCTAACGCCGGTTTGCAATACATCACCGGGGGGCGCGCATGGGGTATCTTTGATCGAGATCATCAGGAGTCTGGGCATGAAGCGATGCGGAAACTCTCTGCGTACAGCTATCAAGGCGACGATGTGACGCAGCGTTATAAAGATTTCAAATTCGACGGCCAACTGACCTTCAATAAAGTCACCGACGTCTATCACGCCGCCGTCGCGCATGATGAAGATCAACCCGCGCACCTGCACGTGCTCGACACTAACGTCTGCGCCACACGTTGTGCTGAAGAATACGGGAACCCTTGTCAGCGTTTCTGCCCCGCTGCGGTTTACGAGATGGTCGACGTGGGTACGCGGGCCTCTGGCGTGCTGTCAGAACCGCCTGCGGTAGCGGGCGGGCCGCCGAGCGGGCACGCCGGAGGCGTGCGTACCCAACGTCAGCTTCAAATCAACTTCTCAAACTGCGTGCACTGTAAGACGTGCGACATCATGGACCCGTACCAGATCATTAATTGGCTCACGCCGGAAGGTGGCGGCGGCCCGGATTATAAAGGAATGTGAGATCGTAGGATGAGATGGGCCGATTTTTGGGGGCGGGTCAAACCGCCAACGCTCTTTGCGATGGCAGTCATTTCGCGATTCATCTCTCGTCCATAAACGCTTGAATCGCACTTATTATTTGGATCGCCCTGTGATGGAGTGGGCGTTGGTGGTCCTGTGGGTACAGGGTTCTGCGGAACCCTATTTGCTACCTCCGGCGATATGGGCAGCTCAGGGCCGCGTAGATTAGCAACGAATATGTAGCCCAAACGCAGAGCACTTCGAATACAAAAATGCCCATCCGAATCAACGCCGCGGTAGAACTGTGGCTAAATGAACTTGGCGTAATTGGCCTTAGGAGTAACTGCGGCCAAGCGAATAAATAAGCAAGAATCATAGTTACGCGTTCAGAAACTTCTTTGCCAAGTACGTCGACGTATAACCACGCGCCGAGTCCTACCAGGATGGCCACGATTACTGGAGCGGAAATAGCTATACGCAAACGGTTTCTTCGTTGCATGACTTTACCGAGCACAGTTCGATCTTATTTTGGCGCGCATATATCTTTCATGATTCGGTCTCCGATGGTGAAGAGCCCTCTAGGATCATTACGCAAATCCTGTCCAATCTTGAAAGCCGCGTTTGAGAGAAGCCTATCGGCTTTATTGAAAACGTCGGTGACTTTTTGTAGGTTGTGGGCAGCTGTTTGATCATTGATTCCCGCAGTTAGGTGTCCCGCGAAATGATGCGTTTGATCACCCTCATGATCCTGAAATTCGAGCTTAAAGCCGGACTCACCGAGAAGATCGGCATTGGCGGCCAGCGAGAAATGATTACTAAAGTACACTGCGCTGGCGTAGGTGCTGCCTATGCCATTATTTTGGAGGTATGTTTGACTGAAGCTCACATCAAAGGCAATGAGAGCATCTTTCGCGTTCCCCCAAAAGTTTAACGCCCTGGTCGCCAACGATTGGGCCATAAATGCCATCGTTGCGCATGCATTGTTCTTGTCGTACTGAAGATCAGTGTTCTGCGGGGGATCAAACCCATCCCACCAAGCCGCACCTTCGAATATTGAAAGAAAATTAACGGGATATTGAGTTTCTCCTATTTGAATCGATAGCGGATGAAGTCGATTTTCATCATTCCATATATCTATGTAGCCCGGATGATCTCTCCATAGATTTTGACTTAAGGAAGAGTTGCCCGCAAAACCTCCGAAAGCACCTGAGCCGACACACTGTTCCCAACTCTGTTCAATCCCACAGCCAACGCCCATCTCAAGGCCAGTCACGTCAACGAAGTTGGCAGGGTCATTTTGGGTGTAAGCGTAGCGATTTAAACTCTGCGGGTCGCTGAGGTTGTAGCTTCCTTCATAAGGATCAGGCTGATCGAATCGCGAGTTCATTCGATTGTAGCGACGGAACATCGCTTCATCCGATCCATTGGCATCACGCTCATAGCTCGTGTATTTCTTCGGTTGGAATGCCGCGTAACTTGATCGATTTGTATCAGCTCCCCATGGATCGAGTTCAACAACGCTCCCTACAGTTCCATTGATATCCGTGACTCGTTTCGATTTCGTGACCGGGTCTTCGTAGTTCCAGAACACCCCACCCTGCTGCACCGCAAGCAAGCTGCTGCCACTGTAAACATAACCGCGAGACCACGCGCCATTGTTGTCGAGTTCAGCGATCACCTGTCCGCCCAAAACGGACGAGCGCAGGTAGTAAGTGACGGCGCCGTATTCGTTCTTTTTCACGCGCAATCCGTCACCGTCATAGGACTGAGTGATTACCGGAGCAGAAGCTAGTCTGGTCCAAGCGTCTTTGATCTTCTGCCGCAACTCCTGGAGATCAATTGCGTAGATGGTGTCGCCCGCATTTGGTCCCGCATGAGCGTAAGTGCCAATAGGAATATGCAAAGCCGTGAGTGCTTGTTCGAGTGCGGTTCGTAACTGCTGAATGTGATTGTGATTAACTACTGTAACGTACTGCGTCGGACTTGGATCGACCGTGAAACTGTAGTCCGCTAGTCCGGCGCGGTGTCGCAACTTATTGATTTCGGCTCGCAGTTCCGCCAAGTGTACAAGTCTTATAGTCGTTACTTGTGACACCAGCGGATCGTCAGAGAAGGTAGGAGTGTATGAACCCCCGCTCCACGTTGCTGACGTTTGCTGCCCGGTCGCATCGTACTGATAGGTTTCCGTGCCATCGTTCGTGACATTCCCAGCGGCATCATAAACAAAACTGTCGCGCTGATTCTTTCCATTCGAGTAGTAATAAGGAATGGTGCTGTCTTGTGAGCCTTGCACTTCGCCGCCCCAACCATAGCGGCGCGTCATATTTCCCCATTGATCGTAATCGAATCCCAGCGAGTAAGGACCATCCTTGGTGCCCCATTGTGCCCACATCGCGTGCGCCCGCGCTTCAGCACCTGAATGAGAGATTACTAACCGCCCGACACTGTCATACTCATAACTTCGATCCAGCGTCGGATCGGCAGCGCCGTTGCTTATCCCGTCACCGCTCGATATGTTCTGCGCATAGCTGACGCGGCCCGTAGTCTCCTGCAAATAAGTCTGGTTATAGGTGTAGTTGTAGCCCAGCACGCCTGAGACGTTCCACGTCGTCGGCCGCAGGCGATTGTCGTAAGCGGTCGAGAGCGAATGCCCATCACCGAAATTCATCGACTTGATCGCGCCGAACGCGCGATATGAGAGTGAACTGGCATAGCTCGTCACGCCCGCGTAACCTGAGCCGCCGACATTGCTCAAGCGTCCGGCATTGTCGTAGCCGTAATCAATCTCAGAGGTGCTCCAGTTGTTCGTGATCTTCTGCAATTCACCCGCGAGATTGTATTGATAGTTGAGAGTGTAGCTTGAAGTAAGCCCGCTGAGCGTCCGCGTCTCGGAATACATCTGGCCAAGGTTGTTGAAGTTGTAAGTGCCCGAGCCCATACCGTCCGTCATCGAAGTGCGATTGCCGGCGGCGTCGTACGTGAAACTCACACCCGCCGTGGCTTGGGTCTGACCGGTGGGATCAGCCGTCACGTTGTAGCTCAGCGCAGTTATCTGATGCCGATTGTTGTAGGCGTAGGTAGTCGTCACCAACCGCGCGTCGGTGACGATGTGGGTCGTGTCATCGTCATAATACGTGTAGTTGGTCGCGCCCTGCTCCGGCGTGGTGCGCGTCTTCAGGCGGCCGTGTCCGTCGTAATCAAAACTTCTCGTCTGCCCTGCTTGATTAATGCCGATAATCTGATCGCGCGCGTTATAGCTGTATGTCGTGGTCGCATAGACGTTGCCTGTATTCCAGATCATTTCTTCGACTGTCGCCAGACGGCCCAGAGAGTCTTTCGTGTAGCGGCGCTGCCGTCCTTTTTCATCCTGCACGGTGGTGACTTCGCCGCCCGCGCAGCCGCACCCGCCATAACTTAAGACTTGCGTCGTGCCGTCTGGGTTGGTGGTTTGCAGCGGCCGGCCTTTCCAATCGAAGGTCTGCTGCGTGCGGCTCCATCCTGCAACGTCGTCGCCGGCGGGAACCCATGAACTATCGACCTCGGCCGGGCTGGATTGTTCAATCACTCGCCCCATGTTGTCATAGATGACATAACTGGCGCGGAAGTGGCCGGCCGCCGCGCCGGGAAGATCTGAAGCCGTCTCCCGGACACGACCCGCGCCGTCAAATACCTGCCATGAATGGAATTCATTTGCCTGGGTTGTATCGATTATCGTTTGATAAGTGTGCACATAATTGGCGTTCGTCTCGTAATCAAAGTGAGTGTAAGCGCCGTTCGTCTGGTTGGTGATCTGCTGGAGCCGGCCGAAGTCGTCATAGTCGCGAGTCACGTCGAGATAAGTAACGTTGGACGTTGCACTGGTGCCGCTGGTCGGCACATGTGTCCGCGTGATCGCGCCGTACTCGTACTTGTACTGGGCGGTCGAAGCATAGCCGTCCGTGTCAGTCACGGTCGTCGCATAGCCAAGCGTGTTCTGGTTCTTCGCGCTGTCTGAGAAGTTGTCTGTGTAATCAGCAGTCGTCGCATGGCCTAACGCGTCCGCCGTCGAGGTAACTTCTCCCGCCAGATTGTAAGCCATCCGTTGCGTGTAAATTGCAAGACTCGAATTGCCAGCCGTCGTGCTGCTCGTGCAATCGTAACGCCGTACCGCCGACAGGTTGCCACGTCCGATTCTGAAAGATGACGAAAAGTTCGTCGCATCGAAATTAATCGACGGCTGCTGCGTTGAGAAATATGTGTCGCCCCAATCGTATTGATAATCCTGCTTCGCGATGATGTTGCCGCTCGAGTCGAGCACGTCTCGTTCTAACGGCAGCCCAATGAGCCGCTGATTGACATAGGCCGAATCGGTTACGTAAGTCATGATGGTAGACCGCAACAAGCTTTGATCGGTTCCATCAGAATACTCCGCGACAGTCGTGGGCAAGTTGTAACCAATTGCGTAAGCGATTGTAGTCCGCTTGCGGTTGCCGCCATCGTCATAAATGTTCGTCTCGGCAACGCGCGGGTTCTGCGGAAACGTGAGCGTCGTGTTGCCCTGAGTCCAGTTCGTGCTTACCCATTTCTTCTTAGTCGTGCCGTCGTAGAACTCGCTCAAACGTGTCAATCCCGTATCCCATCCGGTCGCGTGCGAATACTCTTTATAAATGGTCGTGCCGTCGGGCGATGTTTCCTGAACCACGTTCCCCGTTTCGGTAGTTCCCGTTTCAGGATTCGTCCACGTCACACTGTCGGTCTCAGCATATGAAGTGATCGCGTCGCTACCACCATTCCAATCCTGAGCATAATCGTGACGATCGGTGAAGCGGGGACAATCGGTCTGCGTACCGGGATTGTCGATATTGTAGAAAGTGTGTTCGAGTTCATGACCATCCGGGGCTTTGTGCCGAATCTGGTAGACCTGGCCGTAACCGTTATAATCGAAGTGATAAGAGGTATTCTCCTCAAAGGCAATGTAAGACAAGATCGTTTGACTCGCGTTGTTGGCGGCTCCATACACAGTCAATCCAGAAAAGTTGAACGACATCTGCACAGTGTCATATACGAACCACACGTAGTAATGCGTCGTCGAGCCCCACGTCTGCGAAATGCTCTCCAGGTTGCCGTCGCCGTTGTAATTGAAATTGAGCACGCGCCCCAGAGTGTCCGTGATCGTGAGCAGATGCCCATTCGATTCGTTATAGGTCGCGGAGATGTAGTTGCCGTTTCGATCTTCAATCTGTGTGCAGCGCCATTCACTGCTGACCTCCGCACCAAATATGAATTGCGTCCCGTCTGTCGTGCGCACAACGGGCGTCGTTCCGGAAAATGTCAATTGCGTGAAAGAACCGTCACCCGACTCGTACACGTTTGTTGAACCGACTTGGTTCATCTCAACGCGCCCGCCCGAAGGCGTCACCATGATGTAAGCCCATGAGTTGTCATCTGTATCGAAGAAGCGATTTTGCAACCGCGGCAATCCCAATTGAAATCCGGGCGCAGGCGTCCCGTGATCGGCATTGTATTGGATCGCACTACCTTGTTTCGTCCAAACAAGTGAGTTGTAAGAAAGCGCAACCGATACATCCAAACCCGCGCGGCCCGGTAAAGAAACAAGCGGCATACTCCAGTTGAAATTTCGCGAGCCCAGAGTTACGCCCGGGGCACCCGTGTCGTTCGCCGGTTCAGTGCGCGCGGTGCCGAAGTAAGGATCGTCGCCGCCGGCTCCGCCGCCGCCACTCGGATCGCAATCACCGCAAGCCAGCCCATTTTGAGGAAAGGCAGTTTCGTTTTGCATTTGCGCAGCGGAGGAGGACTTAAAGGCGGAAGATGTTCCAACCGCCGTACCTGTAGCGCTGGTGACGGACGAACTACGGATTTTGCGCGACTCTGACAAATTTGGGAGATTGCCGGCAGGCATACTGCGTTTCGCCGCAAGCGCTGTGACTATTTTTCCAGTAACGCCGTTCGCACGTCTCGCCCCACTATCTGTGCGCAGCGCCGGAGGAACGTAGGCACCGGTTGAGACAATTCGCTTACCGTCGGCTTGTGGAGTCGTTCTTGAAACTTGCGCGTTCAAGTTCGCGACCGGCGACGTGAGAACGGCGGCGACTAGAACCAGCGTGACAGTTTGAACTGCGTTGCTGGTGGTGAAACAGTTGCGGAATTTCATGGTAATACTGTGTCCAACTCGCGGGGGGGTTACTGCAAACTCAATAGCACCAAAATCTCGCCTTTGCCTTTTTCCAAAGGTTCGAGCGCCTTACCGATTAAGGTGCCGGGACGGTGAATCTGGACACCGCCGAGAATTACCGGCTCGCTCTTCATCGCCACTCCGGCGACGTCGCTGGTGACCAACAGATCGCCGATGTGAATTGAGCCTTTGTCAGCATCAACCTTCACTCGCACGCGACCCGTCGTGGCCACCAGCGCCTTGCCGTCACTCTTTTCACCGAGAGCGATGCCGGGTTGTTCACTGACTACACCGGCGACGCGCGTGTCGTAGCTAATTGAAGATGAAGTAACTTGGTTTGATTTGGTTGAGTCGAGGACTACCACCGTGCCGGGTGAAAGTTGTTCAGAGGATGGAACCCATTCGGCTACGTCCTGGTACTTGGCAACGATATTGTTGCCCGTAATGGTACTATTGGAATTGATCGTCCCGTTTACGTCGAGTTTGTAGCCCGGACTTGTTGTGCCGATGCCGACGTTGCCACTGAGAATGCTAAGATTCGGCGAATTCGCCGTCTTGCCCGTCTGGAAATAAGTGCTACCGTCTGTCAAGACATCAATCTCGAAACGTCCTTGCGCCGCCGTATTCTGAACGCTAAGCCTTCCAATGCCCGGTGAGCTTTGGGTATTTTCGAACCAGCCTAAGTATTGGTCCGAGGCCGAGCGGCTGACGTGCAATGGGAAGCTGGGACTGAGCGTGCCGATCCCAACGTTGCCGTTATAAAAAACGTGCTTGGAAGCATTGAAAGTCAACGGGACTAAACCATTTGAATCGTCATAAGCGTCAATCAACGGCCCTGTGTAACCAAAGCCGCCAGCCGCGTCCCACAAAGCGAAATGATTATTTGTCGCAATCTTAACGTCTAACTTACCCCCCGGAGACGTCGTGCCGATGCCGACGTTGCCGCTGTTCGTATTGTTGATATTGTTATTGGAGTCTGGCGTAGTCCACTGGGCTTGCGCCATATCGAAGCTACCGACCATTAGCGTGAGCGCAAAAACGGCACCAATGAGTTTGACATGAGATAGAAGTGAGCCGCGGAAGACAGACTTAGCGAACATGGATAGAAATCCTCCAGTAATGAGTTAATGATTTGTCTTGGATTGAGGTGAGAGGCCGGGAACTAACTCACGCAACAACTCCTGCGCGAAGTCGGGGATTATACGGATTGCCGCGCCGATGTCAAACGACGAGAAGCCAATTCAGTTACAAAAAAAGGGCCGGATTGCTCCTGCCCTTTCAAGTTAAAAACTAGCTAACCGTTATTGCGATTTCGGCTTGCCGTCCGCTGCCGCTTTCTTTCTGGTCAGCCCGGTCTTGCGTTCGCTCTTGCGAACGTAACCGAAGCCTTCCACCAAAGAACTGTCAGACCCTTCAGTTGGATCGGCCAGAATCGAATTGAGCACTCGTTGCACCGATTCCAACGACGCCTCATCGAAAGTACCGCGATCGTTTATGGCCTTGGTAGTTTGATCGGCCAGGTCAGTCAGCTTGTCGCGAATGTCGAACGACGGCTGCACGCCCGTCTTGAACTCTGCGAGCGTCATGCCGAAATTCTTGGCCGGCGCCATCTGCTCCCAGGCATTGATCGCTTGCCGGAGCTTCTCTTCCACCATCTTAGGACTATTCATATCATTTTCCCCTCTGCGCTGTGGGCGCTTTGAATGAGTTTGAAGAAAAGACATGCCGAGTCAGGGCACATCCGACAGTTTGTGACGGGTTGTGGGCTTCGAGTCCTGCGGCAGGATTAGTGGAAGCTCCGCAACGTCACGCGTTCTCGGGACCGCGTGGTCAGGGAACGTTGATTTCCAGGGAGAACTACGAAAATTACTAGGTTTTTGCGAGGTTTTCGCCCCTGGTGCGGCGCATTCTGTCACTTCGCCACAAGAATTACAAGGCCGAAATCGCGATACTTGGGTTTTGTAACGCGATCCTGAAGTTTAGTAACGCGATTCTGAACTTTAGTAGCGCGATCCTAAGCTTTAGTACGACGATCCCAAGCTTTAGTAACCCGATACGAGGCTTTTGTAACGCGGTATTAAGCTTCAGTTATGCGGCACTGAACGTTAGTAATTTGATCCGAAGCTTTTGTAGCGCGGCGCCAAGCTTTAGTAACCCGATACCAAGTCCGAGTAACCCGATACTAAACCAAAACCGTTCGTTACGGTCGTCGGGCAACACGGAACTGAGATGCGCCCGCGAACAATAAATATCTCGCACCTCTGCGGCGAACCAGGACGTTCGATTCCAAAGAGTCTTGAGGTAAGACTTATGCGGGCAGCGGCTGCGAAGTCACTGCTTCGTCTTCACCGGATAAGCCGGCCGCGTCGGTTGCTTCGGTGGACTCTTCTTCAGTTCATCCATCACCAATTGAATAGCTTTTTCCAATTGCGGATCGTGACCGTTGATGACGTCAGCCGGTGTCTGTTCGACTTCGATGTCGGGTGGGACGCCAATGTTCTCGACGACCCATCCTTCTTCCGGCGTCCATACGGCGAAGTTCGGCGCGGTGATCGTGCCACCGTCCATCAAAACCGGAAAACCAAGGATGCCGACGAGCCCGCCCCAAGTGCGTTTTCCCACAAGTTTGCCCAAGCTGAATCGTCGCCACATCCACGGCAACAGATCGCCGCCTGAGCCCGCAGTCTCGTCGATGATCATTACTTTCGGTCCCTGGATCGAAGCCGCTGGTGTTTTCAAATCTGCGCCATAGCGCATCGCCCAGTATGGTCCAAGCGGCCGGCGCAGCAAGTCAATATAGTAATCGGCGTAAGCGCCGCCGCCGTTGAACCGCTCGTCGACGATAATCGCGTCTTTGTAGGCTTGCGGAAAGAAATATCGCTTGAAATATTCATGCCCCGCCCCCGCCGTGTTAGGCACGTACACGTAAGCGACGCGGCCGCCGGTCGCCTGATCGACTTTCTTCAAGTTGCCTTCAACCCAGTCGCGATTACGCAAAGCGAATTCGTTGGCAGCGGGCACGACCTGCACAGTTCGCGACCCGCGGCCATCAGGATTTGGACCCACTGTGATATCGATAATCTTCCCCGAGGTATTTTCAAACAGACTGTAGAGATTGGTAGGCGGCTTAAGATCCTGACCGCGCACGGCAAGCAAATATTCCCCAGCTTTCACATTCACACCCGGCTCAGTCAAAGGCGAACGCAGATCAGGGTTCCAATTCAGTCCGCCGTAGACTTTCTTGAATCGATAACGGCCGTTCTCGATTGAGTAATCGGCACCGAGCAATCCGCCCGGCACGGTCTTCGGTTGATAAAGTGTGTCGCCGCCGCCGCCGCGATGATGGCCCACCGACAGCTCGCTGCACATCCATTGAATGACGCGATTCAGATCGCCGCGCGTGCTGAGGTCCGGCAGAAACGCCGCGTACTTCTCTTTCATCGCCACCCAATTCACGCCATGCATGTTTGGCGCGTAGAAGAAGTCGCGATTGATGCGCCAGGCCTCGTTGAAAATCTGGGTCCATTCCGCGCGCGGATCGATGCGCACTTCGATGTCGTCCGCGTTGAGACGACCAGTTCCCGGTTGCGGCTTGGGCGTGACGGCCACGATCGAGAAGGCTTGATTGCTACGGTAGAGAATTTTCTTCTTGTCGGCTGAGACGAGGTAATCACTCACGCCGGGAATGAAGGCGTCGTCTTTCCGCTTGGTTAGATCGTATTGATGCAGCACCGATCTCTCCGGCGCACCCGGAGTTGGATTTGGATCATCCGGCGATTGAATGTAATAGAACTGCCCCGCCGTGCCCGGTTGCAGACTGCTATAGTTACCGGCGGGAATTGGAATCGAGAGAATGCGATTGTTCAAGCCGTCGAAATCGATCGTAAAAGGTTCAGGCGTAGTCTTGGCCGGCTCTTTTGGCTTTTCGTCCTTGCTAACGCCCTTCTCTTCGTCGCTTTCTTTCGCCAAAGGATTCGGCAAATTATTGCGCAACACAGCTAAATAAAAATTGCTGGTGAGACGCATGTCTTCATTCGATTGTGCGAACCATTCCTTGACCGGACCGGCGTTGGTCGAGCCGAGGAAATACAGGTACTTGCCGCTTTCATCGAAAATAGGTTCAGTCACTTCGCTCAGGCCGTCAGTAATCGCGAACGACTTATCCTGATCGAGTGAGTACGCATAGACCGTTTGAATATTCGCTTTCGTGCTCAACGTGTACGCCAGCCACTTCGAGTCGGGTGACCACGAGTGATAAATCGAGCGCGTGCGCGACGGGCCGTACATGTATTCCGACGCGATTTTCTTTGAGACGCCGCTCTTCACATCGAGCCAGTAAACACTCCATGAATTGTCCGTATAACTAATCTTCTGGCTGTCAGGCGACCAGACAGGATCGTCATAAAATCCGGCGCCGGATAATTTGATTTTGCGGACGTCGCCTTTGCCGTCCTGACTGCGAATATGCATTTCGTATTCGCCTGATTCATCGGAGAAGTAGGCGATCGATTTTCCGTCCGGCGACCATGCGGGCGAGCGTTCGTTAACAGAAACTGTGTTCGTTAGATCACGCGCATCGCCTTTCTCGGCCGGCACAGTGACAATCTCGCCGCGAAACTCAAACGCAGCGCGCGCGCCGGTCGGCGAAAGAGCGGCATTTCGAATGTAGCGCGCGCCTTTTACAAAACGCGGCCTGGTGTCAGGTAAATCTGCCGACACGCCGATAGTCAGTTTCGTGCTGCGGCCAGACCGCGGATCGAGGATGTGCAAATACCCAGCTTGCTCATAAATGATTTGCCCGCCGCCTGCCGAAGCGTTCAGCACCGGAAAGTCTTTGTGATCGGTGAGCTGCTTGATCGCTTTCGATTTCGTGTTGTAGGAAAAGACATTGAACTCGCCGTTACGATCAGATCGAAAATAGACGGTGTCGCCAATCCACATCGGATCGACATCGTTCGCGCGGCTTTCGGGTTGCGGCAACCTCTCTGTGCCGTTATCGCTGAGGTTGTATAGCCAGATCGTCGAATTCTGTCCGCCGCGGTAATGCTTCCATTCAAGAAACGCCGGGCCGATCGGATTGTACGCTAGTCTCGATCCGTCTGGTGAATACGTCGCTTCGTAAGCATTCGGCAGCTTGAGTGGCTCTTCAATGCCGCCCTTGATGGGCACGGTAAAGAGTTGCGTGTATCGATTGCTGAAGACTGCGCGCGCAGAAGTAAACAGCACGGACGATCCATCGGGTGTGAAACCCTGGACTACGTCGGCGCCGGGGTGCCACGTCAGTCTGGTTGGGACGCCGCCCGCAACCGGCACTACGTACACATCGAGATTGCCGTCGTATTGACCGGTGAAGGCAATCAGAGACCCGTCGGGCGAGAAAGTCGGATTCAATTCAGCGCCTTCATCTGCCGTCAAACGCTTCACGTTCTTGCCGTCGAGATCAGCAACCCACAAATCGCCGGCATAGATGAAAGCGATATGATCTTTGCTGATGGCGGGCTGCGTTAATAATCGCGTGTCATTAATATCGACAGCGCGAGCAACAGCCACAGGAATTAAGACGGATAGTATCGTCAGCGCGGCGTTGACTGCGCGACGCAGATATGGTCGAAACATGTGGATGCTTGCCTCCTCAGGGATGGAAAGTAGCAACGAAACGAAGAACCTTGCTCAAGAGCGATGCATAATATCCGAGCGCTTTGACAATAACCAGCATAAATCCGTAGTGTCGCGGTTTGAAATCTTAGGTCTCCTCTGTGGTTCTCTGTGAAGCCTCCGTGTCTCTGTGGTCAACAGTCTGTCGACAATTTCTACCACAGAGGCACAGAGCGTCACAGAGAACAACGGAGAAATCGTGACATACCGAATTTCAACCTGATGCAGTACCCGTAAATCAGCCGAACTGGGTTTCACAGCTTAGTTGTCCCAATCGGTGAAGCTGACGCGGCTGCGCGGCTTTCAACTCATCACTCGTCGCCTCATAACCCTGAAAAGGCGAGAAGGCAACGATCTAGTGATGCTGACGCTTACGGAGAGTGCACTCGCGGAATCTAGAGGTAACCAGTCGAGGTTACTAATCGTATCTATATTGGGGCGGCGTGGGGAAACATTGCCGTTCCTCTGGGGGAAGCCCTTGGGTATTAAGTTACCCGGCTTCCCCTTTGTTGTAACCAGCGTAGAGGGCCTTCGGCGCTTACGAATTCGCCGTCCGCCACGGCGCGGCGATTAAATCAAGAGATATTGAATGAAATTGCTCAGGCGGTTTGAGGGGAGTCTCCGTCGTGGCCGTCGGTCTTCAAATGAAACTGGACGGTGCCTTGAATCACTTCTTCCAAGGCGATGCGGGTCGGCTTATGTTTCGTTGGGTCGATTTCGATGCGAGGACGCGCGCCGCGTTGCAACTGCTTGCTGCGTTTCGCGGCCAGGATAATGAGCCGATACTTCGAATCGATTTCAGGGGGTGGTGTCTGTTCAACCAATTCTTCTAAGTCTTGTTCTACCATAATTGTCAAATGATCTCCGATACAGTTTTACCACGTACGGGGCAGTAGCCCAAGCGTAAGCGCGGGCGTCTATGTCGTTTCAAGCGCAATAAGTGATCGATACGCCCTCCCTCATGGTCGGGCTACTGCCCCGTCGCTACAGTTCCGGATTCTGACACGACGCCGAAGTCTTCAAGCGCAGCACTCAAGGCCACTTGTTGCCGTTCGCGGCGGGCACGCTCGGCATAAATCACCGAAGCCAACTGTTGCGAGGCGCGATTGACGTCATCGTTAAGAATCACATAGTCGAAATATTTGTATTGAGCCACTTCTGACGGCGCGCCTTGCAAACGAAGTTCGAGGTCCGCGGGTGAATCAGTGGCGCGGGCGACCAGACGGCTGCGCAGTACATCAAAGGACGGCGGTAGAATAAAGATCGAAACAGCGTCCGCAATCTTCTTCCGGATCTGCTCAGCGCCCTGCACGTCGATTTCCAAAATTATGTCGCGACCGGCCGCGCGCTCGCGTTCCACCTGTGACCAACTGGTGCCGTACAGGTGACTGTAAACCTCGGCCCACTCGAGAAACTCGCCACGCTCGATCATTGCGCGAAAGGCCGGTTCGTCAACAAAGAAATATTCGCGCCCATTCTGTTCAGCACCGCGCGCAGCGCGCGTAGTGTAAGAAATTGAAAATGCCACGTCCGACACGGTTTGGAAAACGCGATCGATCAGAGTCCCTTTGCCGCCGCCGGACGGCGAGCTGACCACGATCAGCATCCCTCGTCTGATTCGAGGACCGAAGCTCTTGCTCGTGCTTACTTCATTCGACATTCTGCACTTGTTCCCGCAGCTTCTCGATCTCGGCTTTAATCGCGAGACCCGCGTCTTTGATCGTGAGATCGGTCGACTTTGACAAAACGGTGTTGGCTTCGCGGTTAAGCTCCTGCAAAAGGAAATCGAGCCGCTTGCCGACCTCTGTGTCGGTGTCGATCGCCAGGCGAAATTGTTCGACGTGGCTGCGCAGACGCGCGAGTTCCTCGGTGATGTCGCTGCGATCGGCGAGGTAAGCGACTTCCTGCGCCAATCGGCCGGCGTCGAGTTCAATCATCTGATTATCGCCGCGCGCGAGCAACTCATTCACACGCTTTTGTACGCGCTGCCGGTATGAATCGACGATGCCGGCGGCGGCGTCTTCGATGATCGGAATCTCTGCTTCGATTTTGGCGAGGCGCACGCGCATCTCCTGCGCCAGCGCGTCACCTTCGCTGGCGCGCATCCGTTCGAGGTCGTCCAATGCCTCGCCGATCGCGCGCAATACATTCTGAGCAGTCGATTCGTCGAATCCGGTGCGCACCTGGCCCAGCGCGCCCGGCAGACGCATCACGGTGTTTATATCGATGTCGCCGCTAAGATTGAACTCACGCTGAATCTCGCGCAGCGCCTGAATGTATCCCCCGATCAGGTTGCGATTGATTTCATAAGTCGTGTTGCCGGTGCGTTCCAGATTGATGCTCAGGTCAACACGCCCGCGCGACAAACGGGAACTGATAAGTTTGCGAATGTCCATTTCAAGTGGCGCGAGGTCCTGGCCGATTCGCAGATGAATGTCGAGGAAACGATTGTTCACGGTTTTGATTTCCACTGCCACAGTAAGCGCGTCGGCAGTGACGTTCGCGCGGCCAAATCCGGTCATTGATTTCATAATAGTAAGCAGTGAGCTGTAAGCGGTGAGCAGTAATGATTACTTAAGGCTCTTTCGCAAGCCGTATGTGACCGCTAAGCATTCATCGACGGACATCTCGACTTCAGCAACAACTTTGCGGTCGAGATACCGGATTCGCCAGACAATTTCAAGTTGGGTCGCGAGTTCGTTCAGCGAACCGATAGCAACACTGAGGTAATTGCGGAACTGAGTGGCAGACTGGCCGGCTGCGCCCTCCGCGATGTTGGACGGCACTGACACGGCGGCTCGACGGAGTTGGGAAGACAACCCGTAAACCTCTTCGCGAGGAAGCTTCCGAGTCAATTCATAGATTGTCGCAACTAGATCCATCGCCTTCTGCCACGCGATCAATTTTTTGTGTGGTTTTTCCATGACGTCTCCTTTCGGGAACTGGTCACTGCTTACGGCTCACTGCTTACTAATTCCTCCTCATCAGCAAACTGCAACTCATACAGCCGCTGATATTGGCCGCCGCGGGCCAGCAGTTCCGCGTGTGTTCCTTGCTCGGTGATGCGGCCCGCTTCGATTACGACGATGGTGTCGGCGCGGCGAATTGTCGATAAGCGATGCGCGATGACGATCGTGGTGCGATTGCGAATCAAGTTTGAGATGGCGCGTTGGACCAGTTGCTCAGACTCTGCATCAAGCGCGGAAGTGGCTTCGTCAAAAATCAGCACCGGCGCGTTCGTCAGGATGGCACGCGCAATCGCCAGCCGTTGTCGCTGACCGCCCGAAAGAAAGATGCCCCGCTCGCCGATGATTGTATCGTAGCCATTCGGCAGCTCGAGGATAAAATCATGCGCGAATGCAGTGCGTGCGGCGTCTTCGAGTTCCGCGTCGGTCGCATCGGGACGTCCGTACGTGATGTTATAGCGAACAGTATCGTTGAAAAGAACCGTTTCCTGCGTGACCAGCGCAAGCTGTCGCCGTAAACTCTTCAGTTTCACGTCACGCAGATCGATCCCGTCCCAAAGAACTTCACCCGAAACCGGATCGTGAAAGCGTGGCAAGAGCTTGGTGAGCGTTGATTTGCCGCCACCCGATTCGCCTACGAGTGCAGCCATCTTACCGGCCGGAACTAATAGATTAATGTCGCGCAGAACAGGCCGCCCCTCTTCCGCATAATTGAAATCGACGTGACGAAATTCGATCTGCTGATGGAGCGGAGCCAGATCGATCGCATTCGGTTTGTCCACAATTTCGGCGTGCTCATCCATCACCTCCCAGACATGCTGTGCGCCGGCCAGCGCTTGCTCAAATGAATTTTGCAGACGCGAGAGTTTGCGCATCGGATCGTAGCTGCGCACCAGCAGGAAGACGAAGGTAAAGAACTGCGCGGTGTCATTGCGGCCCAGCCGAATCTCGCGTTCGCCGAAGAAGATTAGTACTACGACGAAGAGCATGCCGATTAACTCGATGATCGGAGGCGACATTCCAGAGATGCTGGCTGATCGAAGCTGGGCTCGTTTGATCCGTTCGGCCACGGCAACGAACCGGCTGCGCTCGCGTTCTTCGCCCCGATATGCCTTAACGATGTTTTGATTTGCCAAGGCCTCCTGCGCAGTGTCGGTGAGACGCTTGCTACCTTCGAACGATTCGCGCGCCAACCGGCGCAAAGAATTGCCGAACTTTATCGTCAAACCAACAATGGGCGGCGCGATGATCAGAGAACCCAGCGTCAAGCGCCAGTTCACATAAAATGCCAACACCAGGAAAACGATCAGCGAAAAGCCTTCGCGCAGCGCGTCGCGCAAAGTGTGAGTCACGGCAGCCTGAATCGCAGCCGCGCTAGAAATCAATCGCGACACCAAATAATTTGTCCGGTGCCGTTCGAAGAAGCTCGCGGACTGGGCCAAAAGATGTCCGTACAGCTCTTCGCGTAAGCGCATGATCGCGGACTCGCCGATATGGGCCATCCAGTAGGTCGAAAGATATTCCGCGATGCCCTTGACGACCGTGAAAGTGATTAACAGCAGGGCTATAACTCGCCAGGCGGCCAGCCCGGACGGAGGAATGATCTTTTGCCACGAAAACACCTGCGTTCCCGTGGTCGCGCCCTGTCCAAAAACTTGCCGCATTATCGGAATCAACAGCACCGTGATGGCGCCGTCCATCAGTCCGACCACAATCATCGCAAGGTTGGCAGCAACGAAGGTTCCGGTGTGAGGCAGCAGGTACTTTAAGAGCCGACGAAGATCGCGCATCTTGAATCGATTCTTCGATCGTTTACAGGGAAGAGACAGCAGGGCCCGCGCACGATTACGAACAGGCACTATACTGACCACAATCGTTTGACGTCAAGGCAGACGCTCGCACATACTTAGGCTGAAAACCCCTTGCGTGAACTGGCTTTACCGACGAACTGGCCTGGTCGTTTCGACCGATTCAGGCCGGCCCAGGGATAACAATGGCGGATCCAGAACCTACAAATACGAACGGAAAGAAATTGATGATCGTCGACGACGACGCAGATATGCGTACGTTGCTGGCCGAATACTTTCGCCGTCTCGGTTTCGAAGTGACCGAGAAAGAGAGCGGACCGGCCGCCTTGCAAGCGGCGACAGGGACGCGCTTTGACTGTTTCATCTTCGATGTTGCAATGCCTGAGATGTCCGGTCTCGAGCTGCTCAAGAAGATGCGCGACCGTGGCGTCAATACTCCGACGCTATTTCTTACCGCGCACGATCTGCTCGACGACCGCGTCGCCGGATTCGAGGCGGGTGCGGATGATTACTTGGCGAAGCCTTTCAGTCCGCGGGAACTGGAGTATCGCGTGGAAGCTCTATTGCGGCGCAGTCAGGGAATCGCCAAGCAGAACGACGGCGAAGATCGTTTGGAGATCGGAGACTTGGTTGTCGATCGCCGCCGCCACGAAGTTTCACGCGCGGGCAATAAGATCGATCTGACGCCGCTCGAGTTTCAGATTCTTGATTTGCTGGCCTCAGAGCCGGGGCGCGCCTGGTCGCGTAACGACCTGCTGGATCGCGTGTGGAGCACTGAGTACGAAGGCTATCAGCGGAACATCGATCCGCACATCAACCGGCTGCGGAAGAAACTCGAAAACGATCCCAAGAATCCGCATTATGTGCTGACCGTGCGCGGTGTCGGTTACAAGCTCAACGAAAATCCCTAACCGAGTATCGGTGCACAACGCATCTTAGTGATCATGTTCCGCCTGAGTATTGCGTGCGCGTTCCTGATAACCATCGGACTTGCTCTGTCAGGTTCCTTGCAGGCAATTGCACAAGATAATCAACCGCCGCAAACGCAGGTCCATTTGCATTGGGGCCAACGGCGCGGCGTCGTCCGCTATCGAATGCAACTCGCCGCCGATACTGACTTTCGCGACATCATCTTCGATCGGGTGATAACTGGCACGCAGATCGAACTAGACGATCTCGCTGCAGGCAAATATTTCTGGCGCATCGCGCCGCTCACAACCAGGCTAGGGGAATTTTCATCGGCGGGTGTTATCGTTATCCCGGTTGCGCAACCCCAAGAGAGTCAAATGTTCTGACAATGAACCCACGAGCCGGAACTGGGTTGTTAGGTTCCGAAGAGCGACTGTTCGACGCTCAAGCCGGGCTGCTTTACAATGAATATTTATTCAATCGGGTGGCTAGACTGAATCAAGATGCTTTGGTACACGGGAAGTTTGTTGTTGCTGATCTGGTTTGTCCTGAAGTTTGTTTTGCATAAGGGCGGTGGGGTTCACATCCTTTTTTTCCTGGCGGTGTCCTTTTATTTAATTCAACTGGCCCAGGATCGGCGGACAAAGCAATACAAGCGCACGTTGCCGCATTAGGTTCGAGTTTGGAGGAACGCCTTTAGGCTGCGAACTGTGACTGAACGGTTCTAAGGCCGCCTGAAGGCGCTACTTTGAACCAGCCTCACGAATCCTTGCCTGATCCGGCGGCTTCGGCAACAATGTTTGCGAGTAACGCATCAATTTGAGGGAGCCCGCCCCCGGCGCCAAACACATTCCGAAAGGGGTAATGAAATGAAACCTTTGATTTCCCGAGTTGTTGCGGCAGCGGCGATCTTATTTTGCAGCTCCGCGGCCGCTCTGAGCCAGAGTGATGCTACCCGCACCACACTCGCGATCACTTATCCGCTCGATCAAACAATCGAAGTTCCGTTTCATGGCACGACCCGTCTGCCGCGTTTGAAGGGCACGGCCACAGTGAGGCGCCAGGGCCGGCGGGGAACGCGCGTGACCTTGAGTATCGAAAATTTGCCGCGCGCTTACGAACTTGGCAGTATTTATACGACCTACGTGCTATGGGCCATTTCGCCGGACGGGCACGTCGACAACATGGGCGAGATCAAACGCAGCGGCAGCGGATTGGTCGATTCAAAGATCGACGTGACAACTCCCTTACAGACATTCGCATTGCTCGTGACCGCCGAGCCGCACTTTCTGGTCCATGCTCCGAGCCGCATGGTGGTGATGGAAAACCTCGCGCCGAGGCGTCCGAAGAATTCAGAATTGGAAACAGCGACGATTCAGTACATCGGCAATACCAGCGATTACTTTCGCGACCCGAGCGTACCGCCAATTGCCCAAACGGACTTCCGTGAAATTCCGGTGGCACTGTTAGGCGCGCGTCAGGCGATTAACCTGGCGCGTTACGCCGGCGCCGAGCGCGACGCGGTGAATGAATATCGCGCGGCGCAGGCCGATCTCGAACAGGCCGAGAGTGCCTTCCGCATGCGTCAGCCGGATCGCGAAATCGATATTCTCGCACGCCAGGCAATCAGCAGCGGCGCGAAAGCTGAAGACATGGCCGTCGTGCGCCGCACCGCGCGCGAACGGCGCGAAGAATTGGAGCGTCGCGATGCGGCTGTGCGCAGCGCTGAGAGATCTGTCGATACTGCGAATCAACAAATTTCGCAATTGCAAAAGGAACTCGACAACGAACGTCACGCGCGTGAATTGGCCGAACGCGACGCAGTCAGCGCCACGGAGCAACTGCGCGACGCGCGCACCGAAGTTGCCCGCCTGCGCGACGAATTACGGACCACGCGCGAAGAAGCAGAAGATGCAAAGGTGAGAGTTGCGCGCATGGAAGGTGAGAAACAAGCCGAACAGGCGCGGCTTGCCGCCGACAAAAGAGCAGCCGATCTGAAAGCCGCGGCTGAAAATCTAAAACAAAGCCTGTCGCGGTTTCTGACTGTTCATGACAGCAATCGCGGCATGACCCTCGTGCTGTCTGAACCGTTATGGGTCAGTCCCCGCTCGGCGAAGCTGGCGCCGTCGTCAGCCGCTAAACTCGACCAGATTGGCGCCTTGCTGGCAAACAATCCCGATTATCAAATCACGATCGAATCGTACACGGACAACAGCGGCGATGCTGCGGCGCTGGAACAACTGACGCAGGACCGTGCGCGCGTCTTGTCTGAGCGATTGGTTTCGGCAGGCGTCGACGTGACGCGCATCCAGGCAAACGGCATGGGTAGCGCAAATCCGATCGCTCCGAACACGACGCTTGCCAGTCGCGCGAAGAATCGGAGAACTGAAATTACGTTGGCGTTGAGCGGCACACAGTGATTCAAATTTCGAGGCACACTTGACTATAAGATTCTATATTGATCCGATAAGCGGTGCGCCTCACATTTACGATCACAACGTTGACGAGTTGGAAGTCGAAGAAGCGTTAGCGAATTCTGATGAGGATCGTCCCGGGTCGAACGATTCGCGAATCGCAGTTGGCCGTACGGAAGCGGATCGAACTCTTCGAATTGTCTAGGTTCGCGATCCGCAACCTGATAGTCTCTTTGTGATTACGGCTTATGAACTCAGAGGTAAACCGTTGATCGCGTTCCGGCGACGCATGAGGAAGAAGCACAAATGAAGAAACGAAATCAATTTCCCAAAGGTTGGGGTGAAGCTCGTGTCCGTGCCGTCCTTGAGCACTATGAATCGCAAACAGAGGACGAGGCGGTAGCTGAGGATGAAGCAACCTTTCGGAAAAGGGATCAGGCTGTGATGGTCGTTCCTAAACGGCTTGTTCCGACAATCACAAAACTTATTACTCAACGAGAGAGTGGCGGACGCACTGTCGGCTCACGAAAGAGTCGTTCGTAGTTACTTCTTCCGTTTCCTGCCAAGCGCACCTCGCGCACCTAGCATGACCCTGCTCGAAGCTCTTCAATTAATCGGTTACAGCCTGGGAGCGATGCTGCCCATTTGGATGGGGTATCTGCTGTTCCGCCAGCGGCTCGGCGTGGTGCACATTCAACGTCTGCTGCTGGCGCTCGGTTTGTGCATGGTGGGTTGGCATTCGGGAAATCTCGTCGTCACGCTGCGTGGCTTGTTCGGCGTCGAGCATGCGCAGTGGAACGCGGCGCTCCGTGTCGCGAACACAGTGGCGGTTATCAGCATCACGTTCTGTTATTCGCTGCTGCTGCACGTTCACATTCATCTTTGGGCCAGCTCGCACGGCCGCGATTTGACGCGCCTTGAACGGCTGCGAATTTATCTATCGTACCTTCCGTGTCTGTTTCTGCTTCTGGTGCTGCCGCGCGTTTGGATCGGCCCTTATCAGCCGATGATCGGCAAACTGTCCGTGTTTGTGCTTCCGTTTGCGCTCTGGATTGTCTATTCGCTTTCGGTAATCGCGGTCACTGAGTTGCTGGTAGCGCGACAGGCGCAGTCGCCCAGCGAAAGAAGAATTCTGCGGACACTCGCGGCATCGTTTCTGGTGATTGCCGTATTGATTCTGTCGTCGCTCGGGCTGGGTTTGGGACGAGGCACCCTCGCCGGTCAATACCTGCAAACGTTTGCGAACCTCGGATCGCTTTTGCCGACGGCGCTGCTCACTTACTACATCTATCGCTATCGTTATCTCGAACTAATCATCAAAGAAAGTTTGATCGTCGCCACGTTTGCGGCGGTGGTGTTAGCTGTTTATGTCTACGGAATTCGGCGCATCGGTGATTGGACCAACGCACGTTATGGCCTGCGTGCGGGAGTAGTTGAAGCGATCCTAATCCTCTGTTTGACATTGCTCGCAGCGCCTTTGCGCGGCTGGCTCGAGAGAAGCTTTCGTTCGTTATTCCAGCGCGAG
>DASQYL010000282.1:0-18996 GCA_035639235.1 Pyrinomonadaceae bacterium
CACGAGGCGCAGGTGACTGACGCCCAGTCCTTTCGTCAACACCTCATGCAGCGCGGCGACCATGTCGTCGTAGGTGTACCGCGGAAACTTCATGTGCAAGCCGTCGCTGGGCTTACTCGATTTTCCGTGTCCGATGCCGTCCGGCAGAATGATGAAATATTTCGTGGCGTCGAGTAATTGCCCCGGTCCAAACAGAACGTTCCCGAAAATCGGATTCAGAAATTGCGTACCCGCGCCTCCGGTGCCGTGGCCGATCAGAACTGCGTTAGTTGCGGCGCCGGCGCTGTCCTTCTGCAAAGCGCCGATGGTGCGGTAATGCATCTTCAATTCCGGCAAAGTCTCGCCGCTGCGGAAATGAAAATCCTTGATCACATAGTCGCCTTCGACAGGCTCAGGATAATTCTCTGCGGTTGAGTTTGAGGTTGCGCGAACACCGATCCACACACGGCAAGAATGAAACAAATCAGAATGGACGGACGCATTTGATTGGGCTCCTCTTCAAGAAATTTCGGCGCGTAGCTTAACACCATTTGAAGCGCGGCGGCAGAGCGCAGGCCCCGCCACCGCACTCCATTAGGGTAATGACATACTTAACGAACCAATATGAGTTTAAGCTTTTCTCCTTCTCCCTTTGGGAGAAGGGCGGGATGAGGGCCTAGCGCGTACCCATTACACGACTGAGTGAGTTGCGAGAGATAAATTCGCGCGCGAATTCATCTCTCGCAAAGTACTTAAGATTCGTCAGCCGCCCTAAACCCTCTCCCAACGGGAGAGGGCTAACACCTTGATTCGCCAAGTATGTTATTGCCCAAATTAAGTCGACATCTGCAACGGTTTCAGGTCCGGCTCAATCCACTGGCGTTTTGCTGTCGGCGAAGCAAGCAGTTCTTCCGAATAATATTCATTGATGAGATTCTTGTCGGCGCATGACGCGGCGAGCTGATTTGCCGCTTCGCAAATCGATCCGGAGACATCATCTGAAGCAAGGAAATTCTTGACGACGATCAGCCAGAACAACGTGATCGTTTCGTGATAACCAGTCTTGCCGTAGGCAGCGGCGAGTTGTTGAATTCCGATACGCATTTTCTCGGATGCAACCTCATAAGGAAACTGACGGACATACCACAACGCGACCGTGAGATGCTGGTAGTGACGAAAATCCGCGGGATGAATTTCACACGATTCGAAACGGCGTACCAGGTCAAGGATTTCTTCGTCATCTTTGAAAGGCATAGTGTTCTCCTCCGTTCGTGCCGGCCGCGCAATGTAGTCAGTACCATCCGCGTTAGCGGATGGGATCAAGGCGTCCGATTCGGACATGATGCTTCTTTGACCCATCTGCTGACGCAGATGGTACTGACTCCGTCTCCACGGTCCGCGTCAAAAAAATAATAAGGCGGATCGACTAAGTCGATCCGCCTCATTTTCGAAAACTTGACCCACCGCTAACGCAGGTGGTTCTGACTATTTCACTGCGGCGTTTGCGCGCACGGTCAGGCGTGACTTCTGGCGCGCGGCTGCGTTGCGATGGATGACGCCCTTCTGGACTGCTTTGTCGATTTCAGAAACTGTTTTCGGCAAGAGCGTGCTCGCCTGTTTTGCGTCGCCGCCTTTCAACGCGCTACGCAAATTCTTAATTGACGTACGCAATTTGGTCCGATTAGAACGATTAATATCGCGCCGGCGTTCGCTTTGGCGCACGCGCTTTTCTGCTGACTTATGATTAGGCATTCAAACTCTCCATTACTACTCAACAATAGCGCCCGCGAAGTTCGCGAGCGCTGAAGAAGGACTATAGAGACGCGCGCAGGCGGTGTCAAGGCACGGAGCCGCGATCAATCATTCAGCCGCAGCGAGCGCTGAATCGCCAGCAGCGTGTTCTGATAATTCGTATATTCATCGCGGGGAGTGACTGAAATCATGTAGAACAATTGGCCGTCGCGCAACTGGGTCGTCACTACGTTGATAAGCTCCGGCTTGCCGGTCGCTTCGTTGACGTTGTCGAAACTGATCAGCTCGCCGAATCGCCCATCGACGTCCATCCGCTGATAACTGCCGCGCGCGCGCATGTTGTTGTTGTTGCCCTGCGTGAGCGAGTTCACAAATTCCGTAGTCGCTTGCTGCAGGTTGCGATTTTGGGTTTGTGCCGACCCAAAGGTCACCGCATGCGTGAAGACAGTTTGCCCGTTAGCCGATCCGTAGGCGCCGCGCGGCGCATACCACAAACCATTCTGATTCACTTCGTTCCAATTCTCCGGGATGTCAACAGTAAAAGTGCCTTTGTCGTAGGTGCGGAATCTCGACGACGGAAGTTCCACCCGATCACTCGGCGCTGACGGGTAGTTGTTTCCGTTCGCAGGATAATTCGATGGATAGTTATTTCCATTTGAAGGATAGTTTCCCTGGTTGCGGTTGCGATAACCACGATTGCTGGCAACGTTGCCGTTTATCTCTCGCTGCGCGGCTTGAAATCCCGGTGTCAACTTGATCGGGTTCGCCGCCACCTGAAGTCGTTCAGCTTCAGCATTGATTTTCGCGTAGCGATCCTTCGGGCTCGGATGGTCGCTTAGAAATCCGCCGCCGCCGCCGCCCTGTGCTTCGATGGTTTTGAACATGTTGGCGAGGTCATGTGGATCGTATCCCGCGTTAGCCATGATACGCGCGCCCAGCAAGTCGGCTTCAGTTTCATACTCGCGGCTGTATTTTTGGAAATAGACGCCGATGCCGCCGCCGGCGAGTTCGCCCGCGGCCGGGCCGGCGAGAATGGTTCCGGCAATCGCCGCCCCGATTGCGCCAATCTGCCACTTCTGCGCCTTGGTCGCCTGGGCCGTGCCATGTCGCAGGGCGACGTGACTGAGTTCATGGGCCATGACGCCGGCCAATTCACCCTCGTTCCGGGCCGCCATGATCGCGCCCGTGTTCACATACATCGGCCCACCCGGAAGCGCGAAGGCGTTAATCGACCGATCGTTCACGACTTTGAAATAGTAACGAAACTCGGGATGTTGAAACTCCTGCGGAATCGATCGCACCAAGCGCTGGCCCAGGCTTTCGAGGTACTCGCTGATTTGCGGGTCGCGAATGATCTGTAATTGCCGTTCTGCCTGCGCGGCCGCATCGCGTCCAATTTTGACGTCATCGGCGGGCGAGTATTTATTTTTGTGAAAAACGATCGGCGTCGGCGCCACGGTAGTTTGTGACTGCGCCATGATTAACTGCGACGACGCTAACGCTGCCAGCAAGGTGAGCGCGCCCAGCAATCTCAAGCCGCGATATAAACGGTATTTCATAATTGCACCCTCTGAGTTTTGGGAATCGGCCGGGAGAGAAGGCTTTGATGCTACTACAGAACGATTAGGTTTACATACTGCCGTGGCACAGTTCGTCGAGACTTCGATTTATTTTGTCTTGATTTTCTCTTCGATCCAGCGCCGCGGCGCTTCCAGCACCGAGATGACGAAAGGTTTGCCTTTCCAAACCTTCACCATAGCCACGATGAGAAACACAGAGGAGGCTATGCTAAAAAGTGGGGCGCCCGTCCATCTGCCGGAAAATGACAGCATAGTCAGTAACATCGATATCGCCGTCATTCCCAGTTGCAGCACCAACGCTTGCGAAGCATGAAATCGCGTGCGCGTCTCGGTGCGTGGCACAATTAACAGTTCAACGAGAGCAGCGATCAATCCCAACCACGCCGGGATGTAGGGAATGATCAAAGCCCAGCGCTCCGGTATTCCCAAACCTTCGACTTGCTTCGATCCCGGTTTGATGGGCAGCGGCACCCCTGGAGGTTGGTAAATGTTTGGGGCTGGACCCGGCGGTGGTTGATAGATATTTGCCGGCGCGACGCGCGGCGGTTGATACGTCGTGGCTGTACGCGGCGGCACAAAAACCGATGGATAAGAAGTGACTTTATCGCTATCGATGCGACGCGTCGGCGCTTCGCTCTCGCCCGCAGTGCGCGAAGTTTCAAGCGGGATGCGCGAAGTGACGGATGGATCGGGGTTGATTGGGCGCGTTGGCCCACTTATGTCTTCGGTGGGCGCGCTTGAACCATTTCGCCCGAACGATTCGTCGGCACGATGAGCGACATTCTCATCGAGCGGATTTGTATCGTACTTAGTGCGCTTTGGCTGCATCTTCGTGAGTTTCTACGAGGGCCTCAGGCGCGTGGTTTCATTGATCGACTATTTGATAATCGACCGAATCCCAACCTTCGCGTTCGTTGATCCAAAACGCACGCACGCAAGGCTCGCTCTGTCCCAATCCAACAATAAGGTAAACCGCTGATGGGTAGTAAGCAAGACGCACATCTGTCGCGGAAGGTTCGGGATCTTTCGCGCGCGGATGTGAGTGATAGATGGCAATCAATTCTTGGCCGCGCTCGCGCATTTTCCGCTGCGCCGCGAAGAGATCTTCGGGGGCAGCTTCGTAAGTGACGAGAGGATTGGGAGCGATGTTTCGTGTGCGATAAATCGTCTTCGCTTCGCCGGACTGAGTGCCGCCGATCAATCCGCAGCATTCGTTGGGCGCAGCTTCGCGCGCGTCGGCGATGATTGCTCTCAGAAGATTTTCGGTTATTGCGAATTGCACGAAATGACGAGACGCTGGTTCTTCGCTCCGTTAGGAGCGAAATGTTTATAGACAACGGAATTAAGAATGAAAAGGCGCTCCGTTAGGAGCGCGATAACGGCCGGTTGAACCGTACGAATCATTTAATCGGATTGCCAACGACACATTAGACTCCTAAAGGAGCCGGCACACAACTAACTCTCCGATATCTATAAACATCTCGCTCCTAATGGAGCGAAAACCGCCGCCTAATCATTCATTCACAATTTTCAAATGCAATTCCGCCAATTGCTTCTGATCGACTTCGCCCGGCGCATCGATCATCAAGTCCTGCGCTGAGGCGGTCTTGGGAAACGCCATGACATCGCGAATATTTTCCGTCGGCACCAGCACCATCAAAGTGCGTTCGATTCCCGACGCGATACCACCGTGCGGCGGCGTGCCATAGCTGAGCGCTTCGAGGAAGAATCCGAACCGCGCGCGGGCCATTTCTTCCGTCATGCCCAGCGCTTTGAAAACCAGGGATTGTACGTCGCGGCGATGAATTCTGATCGAACCGCCCGCGACTTCCACGCCGTTGATGACCGTGTCATAAGCCTTGGCGCGTATCTGTCCGAACAGTTCTGTTTCTCCGTTGACGGCGCGTTCGAACAGCGGCACGTCTTCTTCCATCGGCGAAGTGAACGGGTGATGCATCGAATAATAGCGGCCGTCATCTTCGTGGTACTCGAACATGGGAAACTCAGTCACCCACAATGGCGCGAAGACGTTTTCGGGAATCAGCTTTTCGCGACGCGCGATCTCGTTACGCAAGGCGCCCAAGCTGGCAGCGACCACGTCCGACTTGCCGGCGACGATTAGCACCGCGTCGCCTTTTTGTGCGCCGGCAGTTCCAGCGAGATCGACGACCGTGTCATGGCCCAGCGCTTTCAGCAAGGACGAAGTAAGCTCGTCGCCCAACTTGATCCAGGCCAAAGCTCCGGCGCCGTATCGTTTCGCAAATTCCTGCAATTCGTCGAGTGTTTTGCGTGACATCGACGCGCCGCCGCTCACCACCAGCCCTTTAATTTCACCGCCGCGTTCGAGCGCACTCGCGTACGGAGGAAATGTAGTTTCGGCCAGGCGTTCCGATAAATCCTGCAACTCCATGCCGTCGATGCGCAGATCCGGTTTGTCCGATCCAAACCGCCGCATCACCTCTGCAAACGTGTAGCGCGAAAACGGAATCTGCAAATCAGCGCCGATCAAACGAAAGATGCGCGCAAACAAGCCTTCGACCAGTTGGTAAATCTGATCGGTCGTCGCAAAACTCATCTCCACGTCGAGCTGAGAAAATTCCGGTTGGCGATCGGCGCGCAAATCTTCATCGCGAAAACAGCGGGCAATTTGGTAATACTTGTCGAGCCCCGCAATCATGCAGATCTGTTTGAAAATTTGGGGCGACTGCGGCAGCGCAAAAAATTTCCCCGGCTGCACGCGCGACGGCACAATGTAATCGCGCGCACCTTCAGGCGTTGATTTGATCAAATTCGGCGTTTCGATTTGCGTAAATCCCTGCTCATCCATGTAGCGGTTGATTTCGAGAATCATGCGGTGACGCAGACGCAGGTTTGCTTGCAATTTCGCCCGCCGCAGATCGAGATACCGATACTTCAAGCGCAGGTCTTCAGCGGCGAGCGCATCCTCAGACGCGTCGAGTTGGAACGGCAGCGTGCGCGCGTCATTAAGAATGACAATCTCAGTGGCCTGGACCTCGACGTCGCCGGTCGCGAGCTTTGGATTGCGCGCGCCTTCATCGCGCAGCACCACTTCGCCTATCGCCGCGATGACATACTCGCCGCGAACTTCCTTCGCTTTCGCGTGGGCTTCGTTTGCTCTCTCCTGATTGACGACGACTTGCGTCATGCCGTCGCGATCGCGCAGATCGATAAATGTCAACGGTCCAAAGTCACGCCGCCGCGCGCACCAACCCATCAGCGTCACCCGCTGGTCAACGTGCTCTTTGCGCAACGCGCCGCATGAATGCGTGCGCTCACGGTTGTTAAGGTTCTCAATCATTCAAGTTCAGTAAGCAGCGAGCGGTGAGCATTAAGCAGTCACCCTAACGAATCTGGAACTGCTCACTGCTCACCGCTTACTGCTCACTAGAATAGCACCGTCCCACCATCGACATTAATCGCCTGGCCGTTTATTCCACGACCTTCGTCTGAAGCAAGCAACACCGCCAAGGCCGCAACTTCTTCGGGCGTGACCAGCCGATTCTGCGGACTCATTTGCTCAAGCATCTTCAGCGCTTGCTTCGCTGACTTGCCGGTCTTCGCGACGATGTTTTCGATGCCGCGCGAAGTCATGTCTGTATCCACATATCCCGGGCAAATCGCGTTGACCGTGATGCCCTGCGCGGCGACTTCCAATGCCAGCGATCGCGTCAATCCCAGCACGCCGTGCTTCGACGCTGCATATGGAGCAATATAAGGCGCGCCGGTCTTGCCGGCGATTGAAGCGATGTTGATGATCCGTCCCCAGCCGCGTTCGATCATTTCCGGCAACGCCGCGTGCGTGCAACGAAATGTGCCGCCGAGATTTGTGTTCAGATGATAGACCCATATTTCCTCGTCAGTGTTTACGAAAAGCGAGGTTTTGACGACGCCGGCATTGTTCACCACGATGTCCGGCCCGCGGCCGAAGTGCGTCCGAAACTCATCGAAAGCATCGACGACACTGCCCGCGTTTCCCACGTCACATTTCAACGGCAACGCTTCGACGCGAAATTCTTGGCTGATCTCATTCGCGACCGATCTGATTTGCTTCAATGTTCGCGCGGCGACGGCCACTGGCGCACCTTCGCGCGCGAAGGCAAACGCAATCGCGCGGCCGATACCGCGGCCACCGCCGGTGATCAATGCAAGTCGGTTCGCCAGCTTCATTCTTATAAAAATCAATTAAACCAAAATATCAGCCGCAGATAAACGCGGATGTCGCGGATAGAAAATTATTCGTAAGTTTCTAATCCGCATATATCCGCGTTCATCCGCGGCTAATTATCTTCCTATGAATTTTGGCGGCCGCTTTTCCAAGAACGCGCGCACACCTTCGCGCCCATCCTCCGATTCGAAGCAGCGCATCTGCGCTTCTACTTCGTATTGCAGCATCTGCTCGAGTGAATCATATTCGCCGGCATAAACCGCATGCTTCGCGGCCGCGATTGAGACGGCCGGACCGTCGCGCAGACGCTCAGCGAGCTTTCGAGTTTCAGTTTCGAGTTGATCGGCAGCTACCACTCGATTAACCAAGCCAAGCTGCAAAGCCTTCTGCGCATCGATCGCGTCACCGAGAAAAAACATTTCGGCGGCGATATTCGACGGCACCATGCGCGGCAGAAAATATGTGCCCCCCCAATCGGGATGAAATCCAAGCTTCACAAAGGACTGTGTGAACGTGGCGGTCGATGATGCGATCCGTAGGTCGCAAGCCAATGCGAGATTGAAACCTGCGCCCGCACATGCGCCCTCGATCGAAGCAATCACTGGTTTCGTCATTTGCCTAATCGTGAGAATCACACGCCGCGCCGCGCCCAGCAGTCGCGCGAATTCTTCCGAGTCGCCGCGCCCGACGAGCTCGGCCATGAAAGCCACATCGCCGCCGGCGCAGAAGGCACGGCCTTCGCCGTTGAGCACGATCACCCGCACGTCGGGATCGCTGCCGGCCTCTTCCAGCGCCTCGGCCAAATCGCGCCGCATGTGACCGACCAGCGCGTTGAGTTTCTCGGGCCGATTCAAAGTGATCGTAACCATGCCGTCGTCTTCCGCGATTTTGATCAGTTCTTCGGACATGTTGACTCGCGTTATGAGGTCAGAACCATCCGCGTAAGTGGACGGGTCGTAGACCAGCTTTGACCCACCCGCTGACGCAGGTGGTTCTGACTCATTTGCCTTTGAATTCTGGGTTACGCTTGTTCACGTACGCGTCCAGGCCTTCTTTCGCATCTTCCGACATGAACAGTTGCTGTTGCAATTCGCGTTCGAGCGCGAGCGCCGATTCGAATGGAATCTCGGCGCCCGTTTGCACCGCGCGCTTGATGCGGCCGACCGCGCGCGAAGCTTTGCCGGGCGTGGTGAACTGTTTCGCATAATCGATGACTTGCTTCATGAAATCTGCGCCATCATTCGCGTCGAATATTCGATTCACCAAACCGAGCGCTTCACCCTTATCGAAATCAAACAACTCACCCGCGGCCATTAGCTCGATCGCTTTCGATTTTCCTACCAGCCGGGTCAGCCTTTGCGTCCCACCCGTCCCGGGCAACACTCCCAAGCTGACTTCCGGCAATCCCATCTTGCCCGCGCCGCGCCGCCCGATCCGCAAGTCCGCCGCCATCGCCACCTCGAGACCGCCGCCAACGCAGTGACCGTTGAGCGCCGCAATCACCAGCTTCGGCGTCTGCTCCAGACGATTCAGCGTCTCGTTCGCATGCAAACAAAAATAATATTTGAATTCCGGCGTCATGTTGGCCAGCATGCTGATATTCGCGCCCGCACAAAAGAATTTCTCGCCTGCTCCCGTCATGACGACCACCTGAACATTCTCGTCCATTCTGGCATTGAGAATGCACGTATCGAGCCGCTGCATCATCTCGTACGAGTAAGTGTTCGCCGGTGGATCATTGAGCGTAATTACAGCGATCGCGTCGCGCGCCTCATAGCGAATGAAGCGCGCATCCATTTCAGTAATTCTGAAATCGTTTTCCGTACTCATGATTTTATGTCAGAACCCGGAGCGGTAGCGACGGGATCATGTGAAATCCAACGTTCTCCTTGATCCGGTCGCAACTGCTCACGGTTCTGACACTAAGTCGTGCTCCAAACACTCATCTTCTCAGTTGAGCGGTCTGCCAACATCGGAAATCCTGAAGTGGATGGGGACAACAGGCCGCTCAGGAACAGACGCGTCATATTATCCACGAGCTGATTCACCGACAACTGCCCGCGGGGATCGTACCAGTTGTAAATCCAGTTCATCATCCCAAACAAGGCATAGGTTGCTACGGTTGCGTCCACACGCGCCAACCGCGGCTGTTCTTCCTGAAGCTCGCGCATGATTTTGCGTGCCACCTTCGCGTAACGCTGTTTTTTCGACGACACGCGCCGGTGCAATTCGCCTGAGAGCGATTCAGCTTCGTGCGAAAGCACTTTCATTTCAGCCATGTTGGCCGCAAAGAACGAAAGATGATTATCAATTAAGACCCGCAACTTCTCGACGGGCTGGGCCGCATCTTTGATTCGTTCTTCCAACCGTTCCAGCACGCGCTCAAAACAATGGTCCTGAATCAGAAACAGCAGCTCATCTTTTGATTTGCAGTAGTGATAGAGCCCGGCGAGACTGACGCCGGTCGCCCGCGAGATGTCGCGCATCGAAGTCGAGTGATAACTTTTCTCGGCGAAGATGCGCGCGGAGGTGCGCAGGATGTGCTCGAGCTTTTGATCGTAGCGAGAGAATTGATCCATTGACTCATCGGTTCATTGATCCATTGTCGTGACCACAAAAGATTCTTGATTGAATCAATGAGTCAATGAATCAATGACAAAATCTCACAATCTCACATATTCAAAATCAAACGGCTTGCCCTTGATCCCCTGGGCCGGTGGCGCAATCCAGTTTGCGATCTTGCCGGCTTCAGTGACCGGCTTCATTAAGCTGCCTACGTATTCCCGATCTTCGATCGTCGGCAGCCAGTCGTGTTTCTTCGTTTCGAATTCTTCCCGTGGAATCAATTCGCCGTCGATATCAAAGTTGTGACCTGCATACTCCCCGACGTGACGGTGAAACCGAATGTTCGGAAGATACAGCCGTTGGCCCAGACCCTCGTCTGCGAGCGCCTTGTTCCATCGTGCCAGCCCCTTATCACAATCTTTCAAGTATTCGCCACGCAACACTTCGTTCAAAGCATTACGCAAAGAAACTTCACGCGGCACGAGCTTACCGTCTTCGACCACCATTAACGTGAACGATCCCTCCGTAGCCACGTGATCGTCGTATTGCTCCTGCTCTCTGAAGCGGCCTTTCAAACCAGCGGCGAAGAAGTCGGCCGAGTTCGAGCTGATTTCGCCCCCAAACAAATCGAGCGAATAGCTGAACCAGAAGTTGATGTATTTCTGAATGATGTCGAGCGGGATGCCGCCAACTCTGCGCACATCTTCGTTCCCTTTCATCAACTGCGCGGTGCGTCTTACGACGCGGCTCAATCCGGTATCGCCGACGAACATGTGATGGGCTTCTTCGGTGAGCATAAAGCGACACGTGCGCGCGAGAGGTTCGAATCCCGATTCAGCCAAAGCGGATAGCTGATACTTGCCGTCGCGATCGGTGAACATCGTGAAGGCATAAAAATTCAACCAGTCATCGCATGGTTGATTGAAGGCTTCTAGGATGCGCGGCTTGTCAGGATTGCCGCTGCGCCTTTCGAGCAGAGCGTCGGCTTCGTCGCGCCCGTCGCGGCCAAAATATCCGTGCAGCAGATAGACCATGGCCCAAAGGTGGCGGCCCTCTTCGACGTTTACCTGGAACAGATTTCGGAGATCGTAAAGCGATGGACAAGTGTGACCCAGCCGCCTTTGCTGTTCGACCGAAGCCGGTTCGGTGTCGCCCTGCGTGACGATGATGCGGCGGAGCGCGTTGCGAAATTCACCCGGAACTTCCTGATAAGCCGGCGCGCCATAGTTATCGCCGAAGCCAACCTTCGCGTCCGGCTCGGCGGGTTCAAGAAAGATCCCCCAGCGATAATCAGGCATCTTAACGTAATCGAAATGCGCCCAACCTTCGCTGCCGACATCGACGGCCGTGCGCAACCACACATCTTTCTCCTGAAATCCTTCCGGGCCCATGTCGTGCCACCACGCCAGAAAATTCGGCAGCCATTTTTCCAGCGCGCGCTGCAGACGCTTGTCTTCCGAAAGATTTACGTTGTTAGGAATGCGTTCGTATAAATTCATAAGCCACAAAATCAGCCACAGATAGACACAGATGCACACAGATAAGAAATGCTGTTTTTGATCTGTGCAAATCCGTGTTCATCTGTGGCTCAGGTTCTTTTGAAATCAAACTGCGCCTGCGTCGGCTTACCATAGTTCGTCAACGCGCCGTTTGGCCCAACCGCATTCGGCCGTTGAAAGATCCAATTCTGCCAAGCCGTTAGCCGCCCGTAGATTTTCGTGTCCATCGTCTCCGGGCCGGCGAAGCGCAGCGACGCTTCCATGCCGGTCAACGCGTCGGGCGAGAGCGATGTGCGCTCTTCGATGGCCAAGCGAATTTCATCTTCCCAATCCAAATCATCAGGCGCGAAAGTGATCAATCCGGCCTGTTCCGCTGCCTCGGTATCAAAGCCTCCCTCGTGCGTCAGCACCTCATCGACGCGGTGCGGCTCAGACAGAAATCGCGATTGCACACGCGTCAAACCGTTGCTCATCGGCAACGCGCCAGCGTTCAAATCGCTGAAGGTCAGCTCGACGGGCGCATCCGGATTGTTCAGCATGTAGCTGCGATCCGAAGCAAGCACTAGTTCGAGCAAATTGCCGGCGAAGCAACTGCCGGGTTCGACGATTGCGAAGAAACTCTTCGCGGTGAGATCCATTCGGCGCAGCGTGCGCGCTATCAGCAAAATGATTTCGCGAGTTAGCCAATGATCGTGATTAGCCGCGAGCACTCGATCAACGGCCAACACATTTTCGGCCGTTCCTTCCGTGTGCAAGCAAACCAAACCGATCTCCGGCTCATTCACTCGCAGATGAAGCAACGCGTCATCAAGTTCGCGATACGCGCGCAGCGGCCAGTATTCATCGCCGAGCTTCTGAATCTCATCAAGCGATGTTGGCAGATTAGCTTCCGGGCCCCGCACAGTCAGATCGACATACCGCTTGTGGCGATGAAATTTTAGCCAGACATATTTGTATTCGCGCGCGTCGTCTGTAGGCGCGGGGCTTGTCCTCGCCCGTTCTTTCGGATCACTGCCGGCAGGGACAGGCCCGGCCCCTACAGTTAACGGGTGCAGTTTGATTCCGACGGGAGCTCCGTCAGGCTCAGAACGCAAATTGACAATCTGCGCTACCCGTTCTTCAATCGCTTGCTGAAACTTGCTGGTCGCAAAGGTATCGTCGATCAAACCCCAGTGCTTCGCCCGCTTACCTTTGAGCCCTTCGGCCAATGTCGAAAATACGTCGGCGAGATCGCGGCGCACTTTTCGCTTATCGACCAGACGCGTCAAGCCACCGGTGCCGGGCAAAACTCCAAGCAAGGGAACTTCGGGAAGCGACACGGCTGAGTTGCCGTCATCCACCAAATAAATTTCGTCGCACGCGATCGCCAGCTCGTATCCGCCGCCAGAAGCGGTGCCATTCAACGCCGCAAGATAACGGCGACCAGAGTGATGCGAATCGTCTTCTATGGCGCAGCGCGTCTCGTTCGTGAATTTGCAGAAGTTCACTTTGAACGCGTGCGACGACGTGCCGAGCATGTAGATATTCGCGCCGGCGCAGAAGATGCGTGGCTTCAAACTGGTCACGACGACGGCACGAACTTCCGGATGCTCAAAACGAATGCGCTGCACCGCGTCGGCGAGTTCGAGGTCGACCCCGAGGTCGTACGAATTCAGTTTCAGCTTATAACCTTCGGCGAGCGTCGCGTCTTCCTGCACATCCATCGAAAGACGCGCGACAGCTCCGTCGATTGACAGCTTCCAGTGCTTATATTGATCCGGTGAAGTTTGGAAATTGATCATGAAACAGTTCGCGCTTAGCGCGCATTGCGGGCGCGGACGCCCGCGCTCCAATCCGTTCGAACGTTCGTTCGAAGAACGCTAATTTTAGGGCAATTTTGCTGGTTGGTCAAAGAAGGGTTGGCGGAGGCGTGTAGGAATCGAACCTACCTGAGCCTGCTCTCGCAGTCTCACTGACGGTTTTGAAGACCGCGCCATTCACCAGAACAGATGCGCCTCCGCAAGTTAGCGCCGTTTGCAATTTCGCGTCGCTGGCGATAAGCCGTTAAGAGTAACGGCTTCATCGAGCTTTGTCGATATTCGGCAGTGTCAGAACCATGGTTGTTTCTGACACGAATCACTTGACGCTCCCCGACCGCCGTGATATTCCCTGTCGCGCAAACGAGCGGTCTCAATCTCAGTCTTCGTTCGAACTGCGTCTACCCACCGCTCACTGTTAACCATGAAAGACTGGATCGCTCTCAACATGACTCCCGGCGTGGGCCCCCGGGTCACAGCGCGTTTGCTGGAACATTTTGGATCCGCGGAAGCGATCTTCGACGCGCCACGTCGCGAGTTGGCACTGCTGCGTCTGACTCCCGAGACGATCGAGAGCATTGCTAATCGCGAATTGCATCAGCGTGCCGAAGAAGAAATTGAAAAGGTGCGCAAGCTCGGCGGCGACATACTCGTCCTCGACGATGGAGTTTATCCTTCGCTCTTGCGCGAGACATACGATCCGCCGGTGGTGCTTTATGTGAAAGGCGCCTGGAGCGAATGTCTCGACGGCCCGTGCGTTGCGATTGTCGGTTCGCGTCGTTCTTCGACGTATGGTCAGAATGCGGCGTTGATGTTGGCGCGCGAGCTGGCGCAGCGCGGCGTGACGATCATCTCGGGCCTGGCGCGCGGCATCGACGCCGCGGCGCATCGCGGCGCCCTCGAAGCGGGCGGCCGAACGGTCGGAGTGATGGGCACCGGCCTCGATCAAATTTATCCGCGCGATCACAAAAAACTCGCCGATGACATTTTAGAAAGGAAAGGCGGGCTGGTGACTCAGTTTCCGTTAGCTACGCCGCCGGTATCGGAAAATTTTCCTTATCGTAATCGCGTCATCAGCGGCTTGAGCCTGGGCGTCGTGGTCGTTGAAGCGGCTGAAAATTCCGGCTCGCTCATCACTGCGCGGCTCGCAATGGAACAGAATCGGGAAGTGTTTGCCGTGCCCGGGAACATCACTTCGAGAAACTCATTCGGCACAAATTATTTGATCAAAGGCGCGGGCGCGAAACTGGTCCAACAATGGCAGGACGTCGTCAGCGAATTGCCCGCGGAGATTGCCGCGCAACTGTTGCCGCCGCCGAGTAAGAAACGAAAAAAGGGTGAGCTGGTCGATCAGCTTCGACTCACACCTGCGGATTTAAATGAGCATGAGCGGGCAATTTTCAAACTGCTCACAACCGACACGCCCAAACAAATCGACACGCTCGCCGAAACCACTCAGCTTTCCATCACGCAATTGACGAGCGCCTTGCTCACGCTCGAGATGCGTGAGTTGATCCGCGCACTGCCCGGGAAATGTTTCGTGCGGAAGATGTAACCTGCTCGCCAAACGCAGGGGTTTGCGAAAGGCGGGGACGCCATCACTCCGTTGTATAATCGCGCGCGTGCCAATATTGAATCCGATCGAAGTTCGCGTACTCGGGTCCCTGATCGAAAAACAGATCACCACGCCGGAGTATTACCCCCTCACGCTCAACGCGCTGATCGCCGCGTGCAATCAAAAGAATAATCGCAGTCCCGTCACTTCGTACGCTGAGAGCGACGTTGAGGAAGCGCTCTATACGTTACGCGAGAAGAATCTGGCTTACGTGTTTCACGGCAGCACCAGTCGCGTGCCGAAATATAAACACGTCGTGCCGGAAGTTATGCATCTGTCACCGCCGGAAGTCGCCGCGCTGTGCGTCTTGATGTTAAGCGGGCCGCAAACCGTGGGCGAGATTCGCACGCGTGGATCGCGGATGCACGAGTTCACCGGATTGGAAGAAGTGGAAGAGACTTTGCGCGCATTGGCTGCACGCGAAGAGGAGCCGCTGGTAATGAAGTTGCCGCGGCAACCGGGACAGAAGGACGCGCGCTTCATTCATCTGCTTTCCGGAGCGCCCGACATCGAAGCCGTAAGCGAATCTGCGCCGGCCGAACGAAGTATTCGTCGCGCGGCGGACAACGATCGTGTCGCCGCCCTCGAGCAACAGGTCCAGACTTTGAATCAACAGATCGCTGCGCTCTCGGAACAATTCGAGGCTTTCAAAAAGCAGTTTGAGTAACATTCATGAATCGAATTCTGATTACCCTGACCCTGGCGTTGTGTATCTTTGAGTTGGCCGCGGCTCAGGGAAAGAGGCTCGTGCCCAACTGCATGCAGATACCGTTCGACGCCCTCAAGTCATTTCCCAAAATCGAATATGAGTGCCCCGCAGGGGTTAATGATTTTGACGACAAGATTCTAAGACTGCCGCAACGGTTGTTATCGATACGAAGCGTCATCAAGGAACTCGAGGCCTTTACCAATCCGAATTGGTGGGCAGCCAGCGTCGATGAATTGAACGCCTGCTCGCTGCACAAAAGCGTTGGGGCATTAACGGCCGAGGAAAAAGAATCATGGCTGAGTGGTGATTACTCCTTCGATCTTTTGGGCAATGGACAAATGCGGCTCGTGTTGCTCGCCGACCCGTGCTATCAGACCGGTTTCGGCGGGTCCAACGCATTTCTGCTTTACCGCAAAGACGGCAAAGTCTTTGTCTCGCAGTTGTTAAATGGTTACTACTCGCGCGTTGATAACTCTGTAGGCATCGACTTTGCCAAACTGAGCGGCCAACAAATCATCGAGGTGTCGACGTCCAACAGCATGCCGCCGTCGTTTCATTATTACTACTTCGCCATCGATCCGAAGACGAATACCGCCGTGCCGAAAAAGATCTTCAAGGACGGCAAGAAGCTCACGAACACAATCTATTCAGATATGCTGATGGATTATCCAAAGAACCTTGGGCTGCCAAAGGACGCGAGCGAACTAAACATCATTCGTAACGGAAGACTAGCGCCGACGTTCAGTGCGTTTGCGGTCAGCGAGCACGGCAGAGTTCACGGCGACCAGGGTAGAAATTTCAACCGCATCATCTATCGATGGAACGGACGGTTTTATGCGGTGCGGTGATCGTAGCGCGACGGTCAGCACCATCTGCGTCTGCAGACGGATCAATTGACTCTTCAAGTGCCCTGCTTGATCTATCCGCTCGCGAGGATGGTGGCAGCGACGTTGACGCACATCAGTCCCAACGGTAGTATTCGCCGAAAAATTCTTGCGGGCAGGATGCTCGCGCTCCACGAAAGGGCCCAATGTTCAACCGAAAAATCTCTACAGCGGTTTTGGTTGTTTGCATTTCATTTTTGGTTTCAGTGACAGCACGCGCGCAATACAAGCTAGAAACCTGTGAGGATTTGAAAGTCATCGAGACGCATTACGGCATCAATACGGTCGAGACCGCCACCTGCGTTAATCCGACCACGCAGTTCAGCCCGAAAGGCGAGACGCGTAACGTTAATCTGCTTTACACGTTTCCCAAACAGCCAACCGGCGCCGGCCTGACCTTCATGATCACGCGAGACAACGCCGACGGCGAGTACGTCGAGAACAAGGATTATATGGTGTCCCCGAATCACACGAGCGCCTATGCGCGCTTCACGATCAATAAGGCCGGAAAATATTTCGTGCGGCTGGCGAATTACTACAACAAATCGCAAGTCTGGGCGACAATCGATTTCACAGTGGGCGCCGACGCGGTTGGTCCAAGGTCGACAGGCAACACGGCGGCGGGCGGCGGTAATGTTTGGATTTGCAAATCGGTCGACGACAACTGGAACTGCGTCGGCGGATCGAATGAATGGCCAGCCAACAAAGGCTTCGACGTGCTCTTCAAGAATCCCACGCCAGTCGGCGCCGAGTTCATCGGTATCATTTTCTACAAGCAGGATGCCAGCGGCAAAGACGTCGAATTCATCAACGAGTATCAGCAGAACATCGGCGAAAAGAACCGTTTCTATGCCACCGGGGGCAACGAGATTTCGCTACCCACTGGAACTTATTCCCTTTACATCATTCCCTGGGGCAAGCGTGAATTGAATGCGCATAACGGGAATCTGACAGAATACTTTGCGAAGACGACAGTGACCGTGAGATAAACGGATCGAGCAATCATGTCAGCCGAACCATCGCAACAATTCCTCCACTACCGCGTTATCGAGAAGATCGGTAGCGGCGGAATGGGAGAAGTGTTTAAGGCCGAAGACACGAAGCTCGGCCGCACCGTCGCGCTGAAAATTCTGCCCGAGAGCGCTAATGAAAATCTCAATGCCAAGCGCCGCTTTCTGAAAGAAGCGCAAGCAGCGTCGGCGCTCAATCATCCAAACATCGTCACGATCCACGCGATCGAAGAAGCTGTAGGCATCGACTTCATCGTGATGGAGTTCATCGAAGGCGAGACGCTGAAATCGATCATTGATCGCGACGGCGCACTGCCTTTGGCGAAGCTGCTGGACATTGGAATTCAGGTCGCCGATGCCTTGGGCGCCGCGCACGAGATCGGTCTGATTCATCGCGATATCAAGTCGGCGAATATTCTTGTGAACTCGCGCGGGCGCGCGAAGGTCCTCGACTTTGGGCTGGCCAAGATCGTGCGCACGATCGCCGACAAAGGGATCGACGGCGAAGCTCCGACGCTGATGAATCTCACCGACGAAGGCACGGTACTCGGCACGGCGTTCTATATGTCACCGGAACAAACGCGGGGCGAGGTGCTCGATGCGCGCTCGGATATTTTCTCGCTCGGCTGTGTGCTGTACGAAGCGGCCACGCGTTCGCTCCCGTTCGCGGGCCCGAGTATTTTGTCAGTGATGCATGCCATCGCGACGACTGAACCGGCACCGGCAAGCCGCGTGCGTCCCGAACTGCCGCGCGACTTCGATCTAATCGTCGAGCGCGCCATGGCCAAGGATAAAGACCGGCGTTACCAAACAATTGTTGAAATGGCCGCAGCTTTATCAACGCTGCGCAGCTCGATGACAGGACAATGGGCCGGCGCGCCGATCATTTACGACAAAGATTTGATCGAAGCGCCGGCGAATGCCTTTGTCGGTCGATTGCCCGAGTTGAAGCGGCTGGAAGATCTGTTGGCCCGGGCGATTGCCGGAATCGGCCGCGTCGTTTTCATCACCGGCGAACCGGGCATAGGCAAGACTTCGCTCTCTGATCAATTTCTGCGCCGCGCGCGTTCGCGTTATCCGAACGTGATGCTTTCGCGCGGACGATGCGCGGAACAATACGGCACCGGTGAAGCTTACCTGCCGTTTCTCGATGCGCTGGGCGCGCTGCTCGATGGGCCGGGACGCGAACATCTCGGCGCCGTGCTGCGCACGTACGCGCCGACGTGGTGTACGCAACTGCCCGCGGCGTTCGCTTCAACGGGCTCGCTGGAACGTCTGCAACAGGAGACTATCGGCGCCACGAAAGAACGCATGATGCGCGAGATGGGCGATGCTTTGAGTACGTTCGCAGCCACGACGCCAATCGTTCTCCTGTTGGAAGATTTGCACTGGGCCGATCCGTCGAGCGTCGATCTCTTGCG
>DASQYL010000283.1:0-10963 GCA_035639235.1 Pyrinomonadaceae bacterium
TTGCCCGCGAAAGCTCCGGAGGCGGTCCGGAACTTTTTGAATCTCGCCGCGACGGGTTCGCTCGACACGACGACGTTCTCGCGGGTGGTTCCGGGATTTGTTATTCAGGGCGGCAATCTCTCGACCAGCGAAAAGTGGAACCAGCAACTGGCCGATCGCATGGGCAAACGTCTGCCGGATGAACCTAGCGATCTGAAACACGTGCGCGGCGTCGTCTCAATGGCTCGGACAGATGAGCCAAACAGCGCCACCACGCATTTCTTCATCCTTGTCGGAGACGGCCCCCACCTCGACGGCAAGTTCGCTGCGTTTGGCAAAGTCCGCAGCGGCATTGAAGTCGCGGACGCGATCAATCGCGCCCCTTCGGAAAACGAAAAGCCTAACGTGCCGGTGCGCATCACGCGCGCTGGGGTCTCGTCATGCGCCAAGTAAGACTAGTCGCGATCTTAATCGTGTTAATACCGGCGCTCGGCTTTATTTCCTCATGTGCCGACAAAGAAGGTTTCGAACCCACACCAGATGCAGCCAAGCGGTTTTTGAAACTGCGCGGTTATGAGTTTGACGAAGGAGCGTTCTTCCGCGCCGCCGCCGCCGGCGACGCGATGGCGGTGAATGGTTTCGTCGTAGCGGGAATGAATGTCAACGCACACGACGGCAATGGGGACACGGCATTGACCGCGGCAGCGGATCGCGGCGATTTGCAGATGGTCGACGTCTTGCTCAAGAACGGCGCCGATGTTAACGCAAGAGGAAGGAACGGTTGGACCGCGTTTTTGCTGGCGTTATTCAACGATCGCAACGAAGTGGCCGACCGGTTGCTGTCACAGCCGAAGCTTGATTTGAAAGCCGAGAATCCTGAGGGCATGACTGCGTTGATGCTCGCCGTTTGGCATCAACGCCCGGAGACTGTGCGCGCGTTAATTCAAAAAGGTTCGGATCTGAATCATCAGGATCACGACGGCGATGCCGCAGTTCATGGCGCAGCGTGGTTCGAAAATATTCCGATTCTTGGCATGTTGCTCGACGCGGGCGCCAATCCAAATGTGAAGAACAAACTCGGCGGCACGGCTTTGATGTGGGCGGCGTCGTATGGAAAGGACAAAGCCGTGCGGCTGCTGCTCGATAAAGGCGCGGACGTGCGATTGAAGGACAACGATGGCGTTACTGCCGCAATCTGGGCGGCGAAAAACAGACAAGGCAATGTCCTGATGATTTTGAAACAGGCAGAGAAGGACGGCAAAGAGAAAAGCGCCAAGAGCAAGGAGTAGAATCGTTTTTGCTTTTTGCGCTTTGCCCTTTGCGCTTTGCCCCGAGCCCTATGCTCTTAGTCATCGACAACTACGATTCGTTTACTTTCAACCTGGTTCAGTATCTCGGTGAACTGGGCCAGACGATTGAAGTGCGTCGCAACGACGAGATCACGACCGATCAGGTTGCGGCACTCAAGCCAGATCGCATTGTCATTTCGCCTGGACCTGGGACGCCGAACGATGCCGGCGTTTCAATGGAGATAATTAGAAGATTTGGCGGCACTATACCCGTGCTCGGTGTTTGTCTGGGCCATCAATCGATCGGCCAGGTCTTCGGCGGCCGGGTTGTGCCCGCGCCGAAATTGTTTCACGGCAAATCGTCGACTGTGCGCCACGACGGCCAGACAATCTTCGCGGGACTCGATCAGAATTTCACGGCAGGTCGCTATCATTCGCTGATTGTCGATCAATCGGAATTACCTGATTGCCTGGAAGTATCGGCGCGAACTCAGGATGGCATCATCATGGGTCTGCGTCATCGAACTCTGAAGATCGAAGGTGTGCAGTTTCATCCCGAGTCGATTATGACAACCGACGGCAAGAAGCTGCTGGCGAATTTTCTTAATTTGTAGTCTTGAGTCTGGAGTGCGAAGTCTAGAGATTTGGATGAGCAAACAAGGTGTGACATCGGCTGAAGGACTCCAGACTTCAGACTCCAGACGCACGGACTTTCTTCAGCGCTTCATGCGCGACGAGAATCTTTCGCGAACGGAAGCGGCGCAGCTTCTCGATTGGCTGCTCGACGGCGCCACCGACGCGCAGATTGCGGCAACCTTAATCGCGCTCAAGCGCAAAGGCGAGACAGTTGAAGAACTAGCCGGATTAGCTGAAGGGATGCGCGCGCGCGCGACGCGCATTAACTGTAAGCATGAACGCTTCATCGATACCGCGGGAACCGGATCGAGTTCAGCGAAAACTTTCAACGTATCGACGGCTGCGGCTTTTGTCATCGCGGGCGCAGGCTTGCCGGTCGCCAAGCACGGCAACCGCGCGGCGAGCAGCAAGTGCGGCAGCGCTGACGTCCTCGCCGATCTGGGAGTAAATGTGTCGGCGGACGCGACGGTGTCCGAAAGGTGTCTAAATGAAATTGGCATCTGTTTCATGTTCGCGCCGCTCTATCACGGCGCCACGGCGCGCGTAGCGACGATTCGTCGCGAGCTCGGCGTGCACACGACTTTCAATTTGCTGGGCCCGCTTACAAATCCCGCTGGCGCACCACGACAAATCATCGGCGTTTGGAATCGAGATTTGGTTGAACCGATGGCGCAAGCGCTGGCGCTGCTCGGCACTGAACGCGCGTGGGTCGTTCACGGCGCTGATGGATTAGACGAGATCACGATCGCGGATCGAACTTTCGTTGCTGAGGCTAAGGATGGACAAGTGCGCTCATTTGAAATTTCGCCGGAGGACTTTGGGCTGTCAATGTCCGATATCAACGAACTGCGCTGTGACGATGCGGCGGCGAGTGCGTTGATTATCAAATCAGTCCTTAGCGGCGAGCGGAACGAGGGCGCTCGCGACTTGGTGATCGCCAATGCAGCGGCCGCGCTGACAGTCGGTGGGGCCGCGAACGATCTGTTGAATGGCGCGCGTTTGGCCGCGCAGAGTATTGACAGCGGCGCCGCGTTGACCAAACTGGAGGAATTGGCGCGCGCGACGAACGCACCGAGCGCCACCACAAAATAATTGTGGATCGGCTGACTGAGATCATCGCCACCCGAAGGAATCGCGTCGCCGAGGCGAGGCACGCGCTGCCGTGCGAGTTGCTGGAAAAGCAAGCGCGCGACTCTCGCGCCGATAACCGTCCGCACGCGCTGCTGAGTGCGTTTTCATTAGGGGATGACATCAAGATCATCGCTGAATTCAAGCGCCGTTCGCCTTCGAAAGGATCGATCAAGTCAAATGCAAACGCGCCTGACGTGACGTTGCGATATGAAAGCGGCGGCGCCGCGGCGATTTCGGTGCTGACCGAACCGGACTATTTCGACGGCTCTTTGGAAGACTTAGTTAAGGTGCGACGGACCACGGCGTTGCCGATCCTGCGAAAGGATTTCATCTTTGACGAATATCAGGTCTACGAGTCGGCTGCGGCAGGCGCGGATGCGCTCTTGCTGATCGTCGCGGCCCTGAAGGATCGCGAACTGAAAGCTCTGCGCCGTCTCACCGAAGATGAATTGGGAATTGATGCGTTGGTTGAGGTGCACACGGCAGATGAGATGCGGCGGGCGATCGATTGCGGCGCGAAGATCATCGGCGTCAACAATCGGAGTCTTTCAACCTTTGAAGTGTTGCTCAATACGTCGATTGAGCTCTCACGTCACGCACCGCGCGATACGGTTCTGATCAGCGAGAGCGGGATCGCAACCCGCGCGGACATCGATCGATTGCGAGCGGTGGGCTATCGCGGATTTTTGATTGGCGAGACGCTCATGCGCGCTGCTGATCCTGAAGCGTTGCTCGCTGAATTAACAGGCGCCAAGCAAGCCGTGAAGATCCGGTGAAGATAAAAATCTGCGGAATTACCAACCTCGAAGATGCGCGCGCGGCCATCGCTGCCGGCGCGGATATGCTGGGTGTGAATTTCTATCGTCCGAGCCCGCGATGTATTACGCCCGATGCCGCCCGCGAATTGGTGAACGACCTCAACAGCTATGACAGACCAGTGGAAGTAGTCGGTGTCTTCGTAAATGAAACGGTCGATGCGATTATCGATATTGCAGTGCTCACAGGAATCGATTTGGTGCAACTTCATGGCGATGAGTCACCGTCGATTTGCGAGGAGATAAACACGCGCAACGGCTTCTCCGTAATCAAAGCTCTGCGAGTCGGCGAGAGATTTTCGCCGCAAGACGCAACGCAATACCCGGTCGATGCGATCATGCTTGACGCTTTTCATCAAACGCTGCGCGGAGGAACCGGGCAGACAATCGATCTTGACGTGGCGCGCGCGACGCATGAGCTGGTGCCACGTCTGTTTCTTTCAGGCGGACTGTCTCCGGAGAACGTTGCTGCCGCGATCGCCGCCGTCAATCCTTACGGCATAGATGCGTGCAGCTCGCTCGAGTCCTCTCCCGGAAAAAAAGACGCCGAACGAATGCGCGCGTTTGTTCAAGCCGCGCGCAACCGTTAGAGTACAGCCGAACTTTCGCATGGAAGCCGTCACGCTAAATCCCGCAATCGAAACCCGCGCTGCAGCAGCCGAACCACAGCCGCAACCTGCTTCGGACCGCGCGCTGGCGGCGTTTGGTTTGCGCAAGTCGTACGGCCGCCGGCGCGTGGTCGACGATGTAACGTTGCACGTCGAACCGGGTGAAGTTGTGGGCCTGCTCGGCGCAAACGGCGCGGGGAAGACCACGACCTTCTACATGATCATCGGATTGGAAACGCCGGAGGCCGGACGTGTGCGTCTCAGCGGTGAAGATGTGACCAGGTTGCCGATGTATCTGCGCGCGCGTCTCGGTCTCGGTTACTTGCCGCAGGAGCCTTCGATCTTTCGCAAGATGACTGCAGCGGAAAATATCATGGCGGTATTAGAGACGACTGGCATGCGCCGTCGCGAGCAACGCAAGCGCGTCGAAGAGTTGCTGCAGGAGTTTGGCATCGAACACGTCCGCAACACGCGCGGCGATTCATTATCAGGCGGCGAGCGGCGGCGAACTGAGATCGCGCGAGCGCTTGCGACCGATCCGCAATTCATTCTGCTCGACGAACCGTTCGCGGGCATCGATCCGAAAGCGGTCGATGACATTCAAAGTGTGATTTTGTATTTGCGTGGCCGCGGCATCGGCATCTTGATTACGGACCACAATGTGCGCGAGACGCTCGGCGTAACCGACCGGGCCTACATCATGGCTGAAGGAAAAATCTTTCGCTCGGGTGCGCCGCGCGCTTTGACGGAAGACGCTGAAGTGCGGCGGCTATATTTGGGCGAAAAATTCCGAATGTAGGATTTGTTAGAGTACCAACTTTAGTTGGGCTTTACGTTGAGTCACGAAGGGCTTGACCAAACTCGGTACTCGGACGCCGCTCGTCGTCAATCAAATCGCAATGCACGAACCGTACCGCATGAGTTATAATCCCCCCGCAGCGGAATTCCGCTAAGAATTTCCCCGGCCATCGAATCGAGAAACTGTCGACGCATGTCAGTTAGGTTAACTACCAGTCTTTCCCAACGTCTCGTGTTAACGCCGCAGTTGCGGCAACGGATCGAGATGTTGCAGATGACTTCGCTCGAATTGTCGGAGCTCATTCAGCAGCAGATGACCGAGAATCCAGTGCTCGAAGAAGTCGCCACGCAGGAAGAAGCGCGCGAACTCGCCGAGAAGATTCTCGATCACATGGCCAGTGGCGGCGAACTCGACAATTTCGAAACGCGGCGAGTCGAAGGAGCCGCTCCGGAAGTCGGCGAGCCATCGTCGAATGGTTCCGGCGATTTGGAAGTTGAATCGTTTGCGGCGCCAGACGTCGAAATGGAAGCAACCGGCGGCGAGATCGAGGCCGGAGCAGCAGAGCTCAGTGACGACAGTGCGGCCGACGCGACACGTGACCCGTTTGAAGAAGTCGACTTCGGCCGTGAATTTCAGGACTACCTTGACCCTGGCTACAAGACGCAGGAGTTTGAGTACAAGGAAGACGCGCCGACTTTCGAACAATTTTTGACAAAGCCGCCGTCGCTCGCCGAACACCTCGAATGGCAGTTGCGGATGGACAGCGAGGAGGGGGAAGTCCTCGACGCGGCTGAATGCGTGATCGGAAACCTCGATCCTGACGGCCGTCTGACTGCCTCGAACGAAGAAATTTCTGCGTACGGCGGCTGGTCAGATGAAGTAGTCGAACAAGCACGTGCGCGAGTGATGCGGCTGGAACCGGTCGGTTGCGGCGCCCGCGACGTGCGCGAATGCCTGCTGGCCCAGCTGGAAGCGCGCGGCGAAACAGATCGTCTGGCGGCCCAGTTGATTCGGGATCACCTAAACGATTTGCAGCAGCACAAGCTGCCACACCTTTCAAAGCAGATAGGCGTGGATATCGAAACGCTCGCAGCTGAACTGCAATTTATCCGCACGCTCGATCCTTATCCCGGGCGGCGGTATGCCGCGGAAGAGCCGATCCTGATCACGCCCGAAATCTATATTGAGAAGCTCGAAGAGAACGACAGCGAATACGTCATCTATTTCGCCGACGACGGCAGCCCGCGCCTGCGCATCAATCCCACCTATCAAAGTATGCTTTCGCAGGGAACGACCACGAAAGAGACGCGCAACTTTATTAAAGAAAAGATGCGTTCCGCGGTCGACCTGCTCCGCAATATCGAGCACCGCAGGCAAACGATTTATCGCGTCGTCGAATCGATCGTTAATCGGCAGAAGGAATTTCTCGACAAAGGCGTCGAATACATCAAACCGATGATGCTCAAAGACATCGCCGAAGACATCGGCATGCACCTCTCAACGGTCTCACGCGTCGTCAATCGCAAGTACGCGCACACTCCGCAAGGAGTCATCGAACTGCGCCGCTTCTTCACTGAAGGCATGCTGAACGAGGAAGGCGAAGAGGTTTCGACTCGCATCATCAAATTAAAGATTAAAAAATTGATAGAAGAAGAAGACTCTCACAACCCTATCACCGACGATCAAGTGGTAAAAATCTTAGTGAAAGATGGAATCAAGTTGTCGCGCAGAACTGTCGCGAAATATCGCGATCAGATGCGTATTCCCGGGTCGCGTGAACGCCGCGCCGTGGTCTAACGGCGTAGTTGCGCACTCTGGAAGGAGGGCAAGAAAACTCAAATGACGTTCGAATATACAGGTCGTCACGTCGAAGTAACACCGGCAATTCGTCATCATGTGGAAGAGCAATTCAAGAAGTTAAAGCCTCTATTCAACGGTAACGAAATTCCCGTGCATGTGATTCTCGCAGTCGAGAAGAACCGGCAAACGGGAGAAGTGATAGTGCATTGGATGAATCACACGCTGAAAGCGGCGGACACGAACGCGGACATGTACATGGCCCTGAGCCGCGCCATCGGCAAGATCGAGAAGCAGGCCTTGAAGCTGAAAAAGAAGATCGTCGATCGCAAGCACAATTCCGTTAAAACTTCGGTCGCGGCGCCCAATCCGGATGGCAATCTGAAAGCCGCGCCGATGCCGGTGCGCATCATCAATGCGCGAAGATACAGCGTGAAGCCGATGACCGCAGAGGAAGCGGCGCTGGATCTTTCAGCGAAGCCCGACAACTTCATCGTCTTTCGCGACGCCGACACCGGCCGCGTCGGAGTCCTTTACAAGCGGCAGGACGGTAACTTCGGTCTGATTGAGCCGTGATTTCTCGCTTATCCTAACGATTGAGGAGCAGTGTCGTTCGGCGCTGCTTCTTTTTTGTCTTTGGCCCGGCTTCGATTAGACTGCACACAATCGTGACATCAAAGAAGCGTCACAAACAGAATGCGCCCGACGTTGTGATCATCACCGGCCTCAGCGGTTCAGGCATGTCATCCGCGGTGAATGCGTTCGAGGATCTCGGATACTTTTGCGTTGACAATATGCCTTTGACGCTTTTGCCGACCTTTGCGCGTTTGGTCCATGCGAGTGAAGACGAACGCGGACGGATCGAACGCGCCGCTTTGGTCATCAGCTTTCGGGAAGGGCACTTCCTGGCTGACTTTGCCAAACAGTTGCACGAGTTGCGGAAGCGCGGGCTGCGCGTGGAAGTGACCTTCTTTGAAGCTGCGAACGAAATTCTCGCGCGGCGCTTCAGCGAAACGCGGCGCCCACATCCAGCCGAACGCGGCAAGGGCCTGCTCGATGCCATCAGGACCGAACGTAAAGCAATGCGTCCCCTGCGCGAACTGGCGGACGAAGTCGTCGATACCTCCGATCACACGGTGCACTCGTTACGCAAGCTGTTGCTCAACAAATTCAGTCCTACTGGCGAAGCCGGTTTAATGCGCGTAGAGGTGTTAAGTTTCGGTCATCGTTTCGGCACGCCGCGCGACATGGAATTGTTATTCGACGTGCGTCATTTGCCGAATCCGTTTTTTGTAGCGGCGTTACGCCCGCTGACCGGCGCCGATCGGCGCGTCGTGAAATATTTGAATGACCAGCCGGAAGTGGAAGAGACGCTGGCGCGATTCTCTGATCTCTTGTATTACCTGCTGCCGCAATATCAACGAGAAGGGAAGTCGTACGTGACGGTCGGCATTGGATGTACGGGCGGCCGTCATCGTTCTGTGATGGTGGCTAACGAACTGGCGAAGCGTTTGCGGCGCGCTGGCTTTGATGCGCGCCCGACTCATCGAGACATTCGCAAAGTTGAGCCGCGGCAACGCTCTGGTAAACAGCGAAACTGAACGGCTCAGGCGTAGAGGTTATGGACTCCACCAAAATAAAATCCGAACCACAGCCGCTGATTGGCGCCGTGATAGTCACACACGGTCACCTGGCCAGCGAATTCGTCGCCGCTGCCGAAATGATCGTCGGTCCATTGCCGCATGTGACGCCTGCGTCGATCGATTGGCATGACGACGTAGACGTGGCCCGCGCTGAATTGGAGCGCGCTATTGCTCACGTCTCGCAGGGGCGAGGCGTGTTGTTGCTCACCGACATGTTCGGAGGCGCGCCTACGGACATTGCTTCGATGTTTCTCGATAAGGCCGATATCGAAGTGGTTACCGGAGTTAATCTTCCCATGATCCTCAAACTTGCCGATCAATCGCCGGACGATTCGCTCGCTGAAGTTTCGCGCCGGATTCGCGAGGCCGGATACGAAGGCATTCATGTGGCCGGTGAATTGTTGGCGCCACCCCCAAAAGCTTAACAAGCCGCACTGCATGTCCTGCCAGCTTTGCGAGAAAAACGCCTGGATTTTCTGAAAATTCTGCCTCTTCCGTTGTTTATCAAAACAGGGGAGATCCGACTCCTTTCTGGACGACGAACGGTTGATTGGCCAGTCAATGCCCGGCGCGCGAATCAATCAAGTTACCAGCGAGTGCTATGAAACTAGTTCTATCCACAATCGGTCTATTGGCCATCACTTCCACGCTTGCCGGCGCTCAAACGCAAACCGGACAGCGTCTTCCATCCGAACCGACGCTCCAAGCCGAACGAACCGCTACTCGCAGTCGAGTCGTCGGACCCCGGGTCGCCAATCACGCTGAGAGACCGAAGACGACAAAGAATGACACCAGCGAGCCGACGCCCGTCTTGGGAAACACGCCAATCATTAACGCTGCCGAAGCGACAAAATCAGTAAGTGCGATTGCTAATAACTCAGCTGTTTCGGTTCCACAACGGACAGTCGCCGCTATCGATAGGTCTAGAATGACGGCGAGCGAATCGGCCTCGACATCTTCTCGATCGTTGGCGTTGCCGGAAATCTACAATGTCGGCGCAGGCGACGTGCTGGACATTCGCTTGCCGAACACGCCGACGCGCGATTCGACGCTTTATACAGTCTTAAAAAACGGCACAATCGAATATCCACTCCTGAATGGACCGCTCGCTGTTGCCGGCATGACGACAGATGGAATTGCGAGGAGGCTCGCGAATGAAATTAAGGTGATCAGGGCGGCGAAGATCAACGTCACCGTGCGGGAGTATGCGAGTCATTCAATCGTAGTCAGTGGCCTGGTCGATAATCCAGGCCGAAAAATTCTGCGACGCGAATCGATGCCGTTGTATGCAGTCCTGGCGGAATCGGCAGTTCGATCGGAAGCCAGCACGGTGACCGTCGTTCACAAGGGAAAAGACAGCCCGCCGCTTGCGCTGAAGGATGAGCGAGCGATGGCCACGCTCGTTTATTCCGGCGACGCGATCAGAATCAGCAGCGGAAATTCCGTGCCCAACCAATATGTTTATGTCGGCGGTGCGGTCGCTGCTCCCGGTGAAAAGATTTTGCGATCAGGCATGACGCTAACCCAAGTGTTGCTCGCAGCGGGCGCTAACCTTTCCGCAACCAAGACGGCGAAGGTTGCTCGGCGGAATCCGAGTGGACTGCTTTCGACGATCGAATACAATGTGAATGCGATCGGGCAGGGAAGAACGGCCGATCCGCAAGTTGTGCCCGGAGATCGAATCGAAGTTATTCGTTGAACCGGATTAATCTTCTATCGAGCGATTAACAGAGGCGGCTTTGGCCGCCTTTTCTCTTGTCGACGGTTGACAGGGTCGGGGCGCGCAGTAAACTCAACGTCACCACATGAACGACAAAGCACGCGCTCGTCTGATTCATCTGCTTATTTTGAAATCAATGGCCGAAGCTTTATTGGTCACGGCGATAGCCGTAGGTTTTTATTTCGCGACTACGAATCCGAATCTACGGGGCGTGCTTGATAAGGCTGACGCGTCGTCAGTGACCGGTTGGGCAGTGGATGAGAGCAATAGCGCAACGCATGTTGAAATTCAACTCTTTATCGACGACGTGTTCGTCGCTGATGGGATGGCAAATCAATATCGTCCGGATGTGCACAACGCGAAACGAGCTGACGATGATTGGCATGGGTTCATTTTTCACACGCCGCAGCTTATCGCCGGCGACCATCAGGCGCGGGTGTATGCCGTGCACGTGAACGGCGGCAGATCGCGACGAACGCTGCAACTGATCGGAAAGCCGTATAAGTTCCACGTTGACTAAGGATGACGACAGAAACCACCGCGAGA
>DASQYL010000284.1:0-3659 GCA_035639235.1 Pyrinomonadaceae bacterium
GCAGACGTTGCCGCCGTACGAAGGCACCGGATTCATCGGGTCGTAATCAAATTTGTCGGGCGCATCCGGCGCTGGCGAAGTCGCGATCAACGCACCGTCGCCATTCAAGCTGTTTGCTTTACCACCACTTGATAAAAAGAACGTGAGCGGCTGCGCACCCTGCGGCGGCCAGGTGTCTGACCACTGCCACTTGTTGATTCCCATCGTGAAGTAACGCACGCGCGGAATCTTTTCGAGGATGCCGTTCTGGTCGCCTCTGAGAAAATGATCGAACCACGCCCAGGTCAATTCGTCGTAGTTCAAACGCGCATCGCCCATGCTGCGTTCACCCACGACGGTGTTCTCAGTCGCGCGTTTGTATGAACAATGAAGCGTTGGGGCGATCACGGCGTATTGCTGATTCGCGATTTCGCCTTTGGCTGTTTTGCGCACGAAGTTGTAAGCGGCGAGATTTGGTCCAACCGAAACGTCGTACCACGACATGAACCAGAATCCCGGCACGTTGATCTTCATGCTGTCGTTCCATAATCCGCCTTTGTACCAGGCCGGATCATTCGGCGTGCGCTTGATCATCGCCCCGCCCGTCGCTACCGGCATCTCGTCGGCGAAGATTCCTTTTGGTCCATCGACAGCTTTCAAAATGTCCATCTCCGGCAGATGACGCAATGCCTGCGACCAATCGACTGGCGGTTGCTGCTGTGCGAGATCGAATGATTTCGAAACGCGAATCAAGTCTTGCTGCGAAGCATTGGATGGAAACATCGGCCGCACTTGGTTCTGCTCGCCGTTGATCCACGCGATGAATAGCATCTGCACGGCGCCGCCGCGATACCAGTTGCCTTGCTCGAAGTAAGGAGCCACGCGCCCCACGCCCGCGCCGAAGCCTTGCGGAATGATCGCTGCAAGAGCGGGATTGCCTTGCGCGGCTACTGCGAGTTGCCATTCAGCGGTCGAAGAGCAACCAATTAATCCAACCTTGCCGTTGGACCAGGGCTGTTTCGCGATCCATGAAATCTCGTCATCGCCGTCGCTTAGCGGCGGCCCAAGAATGTCGTAGTTTCCTTCCGAGAAAAAGTGGCCCCGCTCATTCATTTGCACGTAAGCGTAGCCGCGTCTCACCGCGTCGAGTTCGGTACTCATGTCGCGCGGCACACCGTTGCGCACATCCCAAAAATTGAAGTTGTAGGGCGTGCGCGAAAAGACGGTCGGGTACTTTTTCGAATTATCCTTAGGACGATAGATGTCCGCAGCCATGCGTTTGCCGTCGCGCATGGGCACCATCACTTTGCGATCGATGACCGCGATCGATTCCAACTCCTGTTCGCGTTGATTGCGCTGCGCGATTTGTTCAGGCGTTAAGCCGCCGCGTAGCTGCGCATCAACGGCCTCGTAATGATTCGAGAAAACAAAGGCAAGAGCAGCGACCGTCAAAATCGACGACAGCAAGATGCGGTTGTGCATTGAGAACTCCTCCGGTCTGAGAATTTGCGCACCCAGATTACGCAGATTGAGCGCTTTAGGGAAGACCGACAGAAAACGATCGGGCCTCATTCGCGGAAGCTTTGCCCAAAAATGATCGATGGAGGTTAGTTTGCCCACCGTGCTGTTAGGCCCGGCATGTTTATAGTTCACGCAGCATTCTAAATCTACTCCTATTGGGCAAAATGCTCTGCACTTTTGCCCAATAGGAAAAAGAGGAAGAACGATGGCAGTTTCCCTGTAAACATTGCGCCGCTCTGCGGCGCTGGCAGGATCGTCGTCTCCTGACGCCTCTGCTGATTCTTGCGGCAAGCTATTCCTGCAAGAGCTGCGTGAGTTGTTGAAGTTCGGCGAGATTCAGATCAGAGATGGCCCACCATTCCATGCCACCGCTGGTCCAACGAATCAGGTTATAGCCCTGCCGCACGGATGCCTGCGCCGCAGATTTAGCATTGTCGCGCGCCGGCCAAACGACTACATTGATCGGATGCTGCCGTCGTTGATAGACGATCGCCGCAACCGGTCGATTATCGATGTAGTCGAGGCGCCCACCCGTCAAGACAAAGCCGTGGGCCGTCAAATCTTTCACCGGAGGTGAGAAATCGAGCTTGCCATCAAACCACGGCTTAACGGTGTGTTGATCGGACGACGGAACATCGGTGAGGTGTTGGGCCATTAGCGAACGCACATGGCTGGAAACAACTTCCGCGGCAATCAATTCATTCGGTGATGTGCGATTAGGAATGACTACGAACAGCCCGACGAATAAGACGATCGCAACCAGCGCAGTACCGGCTAATGCCCAGCGCCAGAGATTCATTGCCGGACTCGATTTGTCCTTTGCCTCTTGTCGCAGCGCCGATAGCATCTGTTTTTCAAATTTCGCTGTGGGCACAAAGCGAAGCGACGGCTCATTGACGAGTGACTTGAGTGTGCGAATCTCTCCTTCAGTTTGGGCGCACGAAGGGCATGTGTGAATGTGACCTTCCAATTCTATGCTCGTCACGACGTCCAATTCGCGATCCGCGAGCGCATTAATCAACATCGTTCGTTCCTGACAAGTCATGCTGCCGCATCTCCTTTCTGCTTCGTCTGCAGATTCATTCTTTCGATCAGCAACGAGTGGAGCCGCTTGCGCCCGCGGGCGAGGCGCGACATGACTGTGCCGATCGGCAGGTCGGCAATCAAAGCGATCTCTTTATACGAGAGGTCTTCCAACTCACGCATCACCATCACCTCGCGAAATTCAAGCGGCAGGTTGTTCAACGCATCACGAACGATTTGCACATCGACCTGAGCCATTAGCAGAGACTCTGGGCTTAGCGAATCGGCCGCAATATCTTCCTCGGTCTCATCGATCGGCTCGGTGAGTTCGCGCGCGCGATTCTTCTGCAGCCACGAATAGCAACTGTGGCGCACGATCGTTAGCAGCCAAGTGCGACTCTCGCCACCGCGATAACCGTGGAAGAAACGGAACGCTCGCAGGAACGATTCCTGCACCACGTCCTCGACGTCTTGGGGGTTCTGCAGCAACCAGCGCGCAAGGTTGTGCGCCGCGCTCAGATGCGGCAACACAATCTGCTCGAAGCGGTTGAGTTTGCTATCTTGCAAGAACAAGCCTCAGAAGCTCTTCGGATCAAAGACTGACCGGGGCATTTTTTTATTCCCGGAATATTTTCCTGAACAATGCGAGGAATATTCACACAGGGAACGTGGTCTGTACAGGTGAAAGCAATCAAACGAGGAGAGCTGAAAATGAAGGATCAAATTAATTGGTTATTGTATCCACCGCTGGATGGCCCAACGGCCACGATCTTACTCAGAGTGATGGCGGGAACTGTCTTTTTGTGGGAAGGCATCATGAAGTTTGTATTTCCGAATCAGGGTGTCGGACGATTTACGAAGCTGGGATTTCCGGCGCCGCACTTTACCGCCTCGGCGGATGCGTGGCTGGAGATCATCGGCGGCGCTTTGCTAATCGCCGGCTTTCTCACGCGCATCATTGCCATTCCTTTTATCATTGAAATGCTGGTCGCAATGGCCTCGACAAAAATTCCGATGTATCTCGGCACGTCACCTTTGCCATTGCCGCCGGTGCCGCCGCAGGTGGGGTTTTGGGCAGTGCTTCACGAAATTCGATCGGAGTATGCACAGCTCGCGTGTTGTTTATTCTTTCTAAT
>DASQYL010000285.1:0-16245 GCA_035639235.1 Pyrinomonadaceae bacterium
GATCGAATCACGAGGCCGGTTTTGTGCGACAGTTCAACAAGATCAGGGCTTGTATTTTCTGGACGCTCATCACTCATTGCTTTACCTCTAATATGGTCAGCCAATCGTTGGTTTGCATGACGCCACAACCGTTCATTCTACTCTGTAGCTATCATTACATCGCTTGCCTTGATTACGGCAAAGAGCGTTTTGCCAACTGCTACCTCTAACTGCTCGGCGGACTGTTTCGTAATGATCGATACCACTGGGATTCCACATTCTTATGAGGGCAAGCAGCGGTTTACTTATGGTGTCAAGGCACGGCAAATCAAGGCATATTACTTCGACTTGTCTTCCGTTAGCGACGGGCCATTGGTTCGTGGTAGTGCGCTCGTATTCTCCAATGGTACAACGTGCACACTGGCGTCGCGGACTTCGCGCAAGAAGCGGTTAATGACGGAACCGTGAATGAGTACATCCCAACGCGAGCGGGCCGATTGACCGAAGACGACGTGAGTGATTCCTTCTTTTCGAGCGTAATCAATCAGCGCATCAGCCACCCGTCGGCCTTTCAGCTTCACCACCTTTGCGCCAAGGTCTTTCGCGAAACGAATATTCTCCTGGAGCACGGCGTAATCGTGCGGATCAATACGGCCGGGTTGCTCTTTTGGAGTCTCGACATATACGGCAACCCAATCCGTTGCCAACCGACCGGCAATCCTGGCCCCTCCCCGCAAGATTCTTTTGGCGCTGCCTCGCGAAGCCATTGCCACCATCACCTTTTCCGGGAGCGCGGCTTGTTCTAAGCCTTCTCGCTGACGGTAATCGTGCGCCTTGGTCGCTTGATCCAGAGCGACTCGTCTCAGCGCCAGTTCGCGCAGGGCGGATAGATTGCCTTTTCGGAAGAAATTATTAAGCGCCTGTTGAACCTTTTCGATTGGATAAATTTTTCCTTGGCGCAGCCGCGTTCGTAACGTATCGACTGACACGTCGATATCTACAACTTCATGCGCTCGCTTGAAAAATGCGTCCGGCACGGTTTCCCGAACTTGAACTCCAGTAATCCGGGTGACGGCATCATTCAGCGATTCAATGTGCTGGATGTTAACCGCTGTGATAACTGAAATGCCTGCATCGAGAATCTCGACAACATCCTGATAACGCTTTTCATTTTTCGAACCTGGCACGTTGGTGTGGGCCAATTCATCTATGATGACGATCGAAGGACGCCGCCCGATTACGGCATCAACATCTAACTCTTCGAAGACAGCGCCACGGTATTCAATCCGCTTGCGCGGCACCTGTTCTAATCCTTCGACTAAAGTTTCTGTTTCAATCCGGCCATGCGGCTCGATAAATCCAAGCACCACGTCCACGTCCTGACGTTTAAGCTCGTGGGCTTCTTCAAGCATCTGATAAGTCTTGCCGACTCCCGCTGCCGCGCCAATGTAAATACGCAGCCGAGCTTGTTCACTCTCCTTGATCTTCGCAAGTAACGATTCCGCTGAGACTTTGTGGCCGTCTCGCGGCAGGGTGGCCGCATCGAATGTCGTGTGAATAGATGATTGCGTTTCATCACCAAGCTGGGTCTCAAGCGTGTCTTCCACCCATTCACGAATGATATCCAGAGCGCGAACCACTCCAACGATTTGATTCTTCTCATTCAGCACCGGCACCTGATCGAGATGCGAGTAATACAGAATCCTCATCGCTTCCGCGAGATCCTTGTCGTCTGAAATCGTGACTGGAACGGGAATCATGAGCGACTCGGCGGTTATTGCTGATGCTTCCTTGACCAAAGCATGTTTGTAAAGCGCGTTTCCGCGAGTTGGTTTGGAATCCGTGGTATCGATGAGATCGAAAATAGTTGAAGCCAGTCGATCTGCGGGAATCATTCCCTGAAGCTCGCCGGCATCATTTATTACGTAGATTGTGCGAGGAATCGGAAAGGTGACGGCGACTCTGGCCGCATCTAAAACGTGATCATGCAATCCCACAATTTGCGGCATTGGCGCGGGCGAGCGTTCGACCAGATAGTGGGCCAAGGTCCAAGCGCCACGGGAGAGATGTTCAACTTGTGTTGCTTCCGCCATAGGTTGTCGCAATCAGCGGTCAGCGTTTTGTACCTACGCTATCACGGTTTGCTCGTTGCCATCGCGCGCGCCATCCAAGCCGCCTGTGAACTCGGGAATCAGGGACCGACGTTGTCCGAGACGCGCTAGCCTGCGGGCGTTGTGCCTTCGATAATGAAAGCCCGATAGTCACCCCCTTTGAAGCGATGTTCGCAGGCAGCTTGATATGCAGGATTGTTGTACCAAACCCTCGCCTCCTCGAACGATGGAAATTCGAGCATCATCATGTCTTCAAAATCCGGTCCTTCGACCACTTCCTTGCGCCCATGAGCAACGCGCATCGTGATGGGATGGCCCTCCATGCCAGCCGGGGCCATCTTTTTGTAGGTCTCAATCTCAGATTGATTGCGGGTTCTCTCTTTAATGAAAATGACGTAAGCCACCATGATCGTTCTCCTTATGGCTGTCTAGATCGAGGTTCAACTCAAGTACGTTTACCCGAGGTTCTCCGAGAATGCCAAGTGTGCGCCCTTCAGTGTGCGCATTTACAAGCTGCCGCACATCACTCTCACCCAAGCCGCACTCGCGCGCAACGCGCGGAACCTGAAATTCAGCAGCCGCCGGAGAGATGTGTGGATCGAGGCCGGACGCAGAGGTCGTGACGAGATCGATTGGTACAGGCTTTCCTGGATTCTCAGCTTGCAGGTCAGCGACGCTGGCCTTCACGCGATCAATCAGATTCTTGTTTGTGGGGCCGAGGTTTGAACCCGATGATGCGCCCGCATCATAACCGGCTGTTCCCGCCGCGCTGGGACGCGAATGAAAATAGCCGGGTCCGGTAAAGGGCTGCCCGATGATTCGCGAACCGACTATAACGCCGTTCTTCGTGATCAACTGCCCGTTGGCCTGATTTGGAAACGCCAGTTGAGCAATTCCGGTAACCGCAAGGGGATAGATTAAGCCGAAGATTACGGTGGTCACAATCGTCATCAGGATTGCCGTTAATAGATTTTTCATAATCTCTCGCCTTCGCTCATGCCAAACCGATTGCGTGAATGATCACGTCGATGATCTTAATGCCGACAAACGGCGCGACCAGACCGCCAAATCCGTAAATGAAAAGATTGCGCCGCAGCAAAGCCACCGCGCTCATCGGGCGGTACTTCACACCCTTCAAAGCTAGCGGAATCAGCGCGATGATGATCAGCGCATTGAAGATCACTGCCGAAAGAATCGCCGATTGCGGTGTGCGCAGTCCCATGATGTTTAGCGCGTTCAGAACCGGAAAAGCCCCCGCGAACATGGCCGGAATGATCGCGAAATACTTCGCTACATCATTGGAGATCGAAAATGTCGTGAGGGCGCCGCGCGTCATCAGAAGCTGTTTGCCGATAGCCACGACTTCGATCAACTTCGTCGGATTTGAATCGAGGTCAACCATGTTGCCGGCTTCTTTAGCGGCCTGCGTGCCGGTATTCATCGCTACGCCAACGTCGGCCTGGGCGAGGGCTGGCGCGTCGTTGGTTCCATCTCCCGTCATGGCGACTAACTTACCGCCAGCCTGTTCGTCCTTAATTAGCTTCATCTTGTCTTCGGGCGTGGCTTGCGCGAGAAAGTCATCGACGCCCGCTTCCGCCGCAATCGTCTGCGCGGTGAGCGGATTGTCACCGGTAATCATGACGGTCTTAATACCCATTGCCCGCAGTTGATTGAATCGTTCGCGCATCCCACCTTTCACGATGTCCTTAAGGTGGATTACTCCCAAGGCTCTCTTGTCATAAGCAACGACCAGCGGCGTGCCGCCCGCGCGCGAGATGCGGTCAACGATCTCTCGCATGTCTTTCGGGCACTTATCGCCGTTAGCGTTGATGTACTTCTCGATAGCATCAACTGCACCCTTTCTGATCTCACGTCCGTTCAGATTCACGCCCGACATCCTCGTCTGTGCGGTAAATGGAATGAAAGTAGCCTCATGCATTCCCAACTCGCGACCACGCAGTCCATATTTCTCTTTTGCGAGCACGACTATCGACCGTCCTTCGGGCGTTTCATCAGAAAGCGAAGAAAGTTGCGCCGCATCAGCGAGAAGTTTTTCGTCCACGCCCTGCAACGGAACGAACTCAGTTGCTTGGCGATTGCCGAGCGTGATTGTTCCGGTCTTGTCGAGCAGGAGAGTGTTAACGTCGCCCGCTGCCTCAACTGCGCGGCCAGACATTGCCAGAACGTTGTGCTGAATCATGCGATCCATTCCCGCGATGCCAATCGCGGACAGCAGTCCGCCGATAGTTGTTGGTATTAAACAAACCAGCAGCGAGACGAGGACAAAGATTGTTTGCGGGGCGCTGGAGTAAATCGCGAACGGTTGAAGAGTTACGACCGCGAGTAGAAAGATGATCGTTAAACCCGCGAGCAAAATATTCAGGGCAATCTCGTTCGGCGTCTTCTGTCGTTCAGCGCCTTCCACCAATGCAATCATCCGATCGAGAAAAGTCTCGCCCGGATTGGACGTGATGCGAATCTTGATTTGATCGGAAAGTACGCGCGTACCGCCGGTAACCGCGGATCTGTCGCCGCCCGCTTCGCGAATGACGGGCGCGGACTCGCCGGTGATGGCTGACTCGTCAACTGAGGCGACGCCTTCAATGATCTCTCCATCGCCGGGAATGAATTCCATCGCCGAGACCAGGACTACATCGTCTTTCCGCAGTTCGGGCGCGCCCACATCTTCCGTTTGACCGTTTGGCAAGACTCGGTGCGCTACCGTTTCAGTTCTTGAACGGCGCAGATTGTCAGCCTGAGCTTTGCCGCGACCTTCGGCCATCGCCTCGGCAAAGTTTGCGAACAATACGGTGAACCAAAGCCAAAGAGTTATCTGCAACTCGAAAGCAAAATATGTCACGCCCGGAATCGGATGGACGATTCCGCGAATGAGTTGAACGGTCGTCAACACACTGCCGACTTCGACAACAAACATGACGGGATTGCCCATCATCTTTCGTGGATTCAACTTTACAAAGGAATCAAGGATCGCTCGTTTGACGATCCTCCAATTCCAAATAGCTGTGTCTTTCGTTTTCTTAGTCATTTCTTAAAAGGTCTTCCCTGCGTACATCAGTAGGTGTTCGACGATAGGTCCCAAGCTCAATGCCGGAAAGAAGGTGAGCGCGCCCACGATCACAATCACGCTGATGAGCAAAGTTGTGAACAGCGGCGTCGTCACTGGAAACGTTCCCAGAGAGGGCGGCACAATCTTTTTACGAGCGAGATTGCCGGCGACCGCGAGCATCGGAATGATCATGAAGAATCTTCCGATGAGCATCGTGATGCCGATCGTCGTGTTGTACCAGATCGTGTTTGCTGAAATTCCGGCGAAGGCCGAGCCATTGTTACCGGCGCCTTCGGTGAAGGCATAAAGGATCTCAGACAAACCATGCGGTCCTGGATTAGCAACCGCGCTAGTGCCGAAACTTGGCGAGACAACAGAGATTGCCGCGAACACAAGAATCACCAGAGGAAAAACCAGCACCACCAGCATCGCCATCTTCACGTCATAGGATTCAATCTTCTTACCCAAGTATTCAGGCGTGCGCCCGACCATCAGTCCGGCAATGAAGACTGAGAGCACGACATAAATCAAAATCCCATACATCCCTGCGCCGACTCCGCCGAAGACAACCTCGCTGAGCATGATGTTCGACAAAGGAACCATGCCGCCGAGCGGCGTGTACGAATCATGCATTGAGTTGACTGCACCGCAGGAGGCATCCGTGGTAATCGTGGCCCAGAGCGTGGAGTTGGCGATCCCGAAGCGAACGTCTTTGCCTTCCATGTTGCCGCCGGATTGCATTGCACTCGTTGTCTGATCGACTCCGGCCATTAAAGGATTGCCTTTCGCTTCAGCCCAATAAGCGACGGCGATGCCGGCGAAGAACAAGACGGCCATTGCTGCGAACACAGCCCAGCCATGCTTCTGCGATCCAGTCATGCGGCCCAATGTGTAAGTGAGACCGGCTGAGACAGCGAAGATCGCCAGCATCTCAATCAAATTGGTGAAGGGAGTGGGATTCTCGAATGGATGCGCGCTGTTGGTATTGAAGAAACCGCCGCCGTTCGTGCCCCACTCTTTGATGAACTCCTGAGACGCGACCGGCCCCTGCGCGATTGTTTGCGTGTTGACTACTTGTTTCTCTTTCTGGTTCGTGCCATCGGGATTAGTAATCACATTGCCTGCGCCGTCCTTCTTATCAACCTCGACAGTTTGCTTCTCAACCAGTTGCGCCGTGTCATAGGGCTTGACGTTTTGCGGGATGCCGCCCGCAACCAGCACCAGTGCGCCCACAAGGCAGAACGGCAAGCAAACCCAAAGCGCCGCGCGTGTCATGTCCACCCAGAAGTTGCCGATCGTTTGCATTTCGCGCCGCGCGATCCCGCGAATGAATGCAATCGCGAGTGCGATGCCTACTGCTGCCGAAACGAAGTTGTGATAGGCGAGCCCCGCCATCTGTGTGAGATAGCTCATGGTTACTTCGGGCACGTAGCTTTGCCAGTTGGTGTTGGTAGTAAACGATGCAGCGGTATTGAAAGCCGAAGCGACGAATTTTCCAGTCGCGCTCGCGTTTGAATCGACTCCAGGCAAATGCTGTGGATTGAATGGCAGATGGCCTTGCACTCGTTGAATCAGATACAGAAGGCCCATTGAGACCAGGCTGAATAGCAGCATGGTTATCGCGTATTCTGTCCAGTGCATCTCGCGCGTTTCATCAACGCGGGTCAGCTTGTAGATTAGTCGCTCGATCGGTCGCAGCATGGGATCGAGAAGAGTCTTCTCACGATTGAAGACGTGCGCCATGAAGACGCCGAGCGGTTTCGTTACCGCCAGCACTAGCGCAAAGAAGGCCAGGATTTGTAGCCAACCGTTGAGTGTCATTTCAAAACTTCTCCGGACGTAACAGCGCATAGACGAGATAGATCAGCAGCAGCGCTGAAACCGCTAATCCCATAATTGATTCGACGTTCATTCTTTCTCCCCTCGGAGCCGTTCGCACCAACGTACATAGGCGATGGCGATGACAAAGAAAAGAATCGTCACGGATATGAAAATCAGATCGAGCATCACTGTCTCCTGTCAGTTAAAGTTGTAGCCCAGCTCGAAGTAGAGAAAGTGATTCCCTTTCGAGGCATTAGCGTTGCCGATCGAGTAAGCAGCCACGCCCGTCAGTTTATTCGTCAGCTTATAAGCCGCCCCGGTTGTGAAGTAACCGCTGGCATGTTTTCCCGTAAACCAATCGGCGTTCCAGTTCAGCTTTTTCGTTATTGGTTGCTCGAAGGTGAACATTCCAACTCCGCGACTGGCATTAGCAGCTACTACATTCTTGGTAAATACTCCGCCGCCAAACCCGACGCGAGTCTTGGTGGAAAAAGTCTTCTGGGTGATTACATAAGCGTGGTCGGCTACGTTGTAGGCACGATTGTGAACTGGAATGAAAACGTGGTCGCCGACAACTACTGCCCATCCGTTGTCTTTACCGTTATAGACTCTCAGTTTGAATGCCGGCACCAAGGTCGTGGCGTCCGGTCCGGGTTGGACGTTTCCGATCACATTCAAACCAACCTCGATGTTGTGTCCTGTGCCGACAACGAGGCGCGTCACAAAAGACGAAAAGTGATTGAGCGCGGTGGTGTCATTTGGTTTCGCGCTTATATCTAACTCGAAATAAACTTTGCCTTTGTCGAGGACATCTGTCGTCGGTACGTTAAAGACTGTCTGTTGGGCATGGGCGTTAATTGTTAACGCCGCTATCACCAAAACAGATAGTCCTAGACCGACGACAGCTCTCCAAATGATCTCAAAACTATTGGCATTCAAAGTTGATTGTCTCTTGCAAACTAACAGTCGCACTGCTTCTCCTTTGTTTTGCATGAGCTCATTCATAGAAATTCAGGTTGACCGTCAGACCGGTCTCTCCAATGTTGGGCCAGCAGAAGCTCATCGCCCGATAATTCGGTAATCGTCAGTTTTTCTTCAGGTGGATAGCTGTTCTGTTCCCAGAGGTACGCAGCCAAATAACTTTCGGCGCAGACCAGCCAATATTTGCTGTTCGCCTCCAAAGGCAAATTGCGCCTTCGACTCTGAATCTGTGCGACTAGCCCGTCATCAAACGCAATGACAACCGGACGTTCTCTTCCATTGGGATCTTCAACCATGAAGCGGCACTCGCTTGGGGTGTCGTTAACCGTGTTGTCGATGTCACTCAGGCGCACGATGCTGTAACCGTTGTCAGTTAGCAGCTTTATCGGTTGAGTCTGTTTTTCCGACTTTCGACCGTCTTCTGTTAACGATTGGTTTTTCAGCGGTTGACGGGAATAGAACAGAGCTGAACTTTGCGTTTGATGTGAAGAAGATTCATCGACACTTTTCCATCGCCGAGCCAGATCGACATCGTCGGGTGTTAAGTAGTCAACGGTTAGTCTTCCGTCCGGCGGATAGTCTCCATGTTCCCAAAGATAAGTCGCCAGGTGTCGCTCGGTTAACGCAATCCAATAGGAACTTTCAAAGGGTAGGCGTCCTCTGCTTCGCTGAACGATTTCGGAGACGGCTTCGGTGGCAATATCAACTGTAATATCCAACTCGTAACCGTCAGGATCGCGAACGATGAAGCAATGTTCCTTTCCGGTACTCGATACGGTCTTATCAACGTCGCAGCGGCGGATGATTCGGAAATCATTTTCGGTTACGAAGGTAATTGGCCGCCGATTTTCAGGTGTTTTGGAAGCTATGAACTCTTCCTTGATGCTGGCGATTCTGTCTGTCATTCGGCTGAAAATCGCGTTTGCTCTGGGCCGCGTTTGACTCATATTCACCAGCCAGAATCGTAATGCGTGGGAAATAAATAAGGGCGAAACACTTCATCAATAATTTGTAAACGGCCACAAATCGACGCGGACCATCAAGAAATCGGCCAATTAGTTGGTTTTGGTGAAAGGCGAGATTAAATGAGGACTACTTGCCCGGCACAAATCGATAGCCGACCCACGGATCGGTTCGAATGTAAGTCGGTATCGCCGGGTCAGGCTCTATCTTTTTGCGCAGGCGGTTGATGAAGACTCGCAGATATTCGTTTTGATCAGTGTACTCGCCGCCCCAGATCGCAGCGAGCAGTGTCCGATGAGTTAGAACTCGGTTGGGATGACGCGCTAAATAGAGCAGCAGATCGAATTCCTTTGGCGTGAGATGCATCTGTTTTCCCTTAACCGATACTTCGCGCGTTTGCAGATCGATTTGGAAGTCGCCATCTTCAACGATCTTTTCTTCTTCAACAGCCGGAGCGGGTGATCTACGGAGTACCGCGCGTATCCTTGCCAACAATTCTCCGATTCCGAATGGCTTCGTCACGTAGTCATCCGCGCCGGCATCGAGTGCTTCAACCTTAGTGCTCTCTTCGCCCTTAACCGACAGCACCACGATTGGAACGTCAGAGATTGCTCGGATGCGACGGCAAAGTTCCAGCCCATTCATGTTCGGCATGGAAAGATCGGTGACGACTAGATCAGGCATCCAGGCATTGAAAAGCTCCAGCGCTGATTCTCCTTCAGCGGCAACTCTGAGATCATAGCCGTGCTTGCTCAGACCGCTGCGTAGGACGAGCGTAATTTTTGGTTCGTCATCCACGACGAGGATGCGTTTCTTGTTGTCCAACGACATTCCGCTTAACCAACTTCAATACTATCGGACGCCATCAATTCTTTCATGCGAGCATCTACAGGTCTTGGCTCATCGACATCGCCGACCGGAACAGTAAAGCTCACGCGAGTGCCACGACCATCCGCTCCGTCGTCGATCCAAATGCGGCCATCGTGTGCTTCGACAATTCCTTTGGCGATCGACAGACCCATACCAATCCCTTCGACACGTTGAGAAGAGCTTGCCGTTTCATTTCCGCGAAAGAACTTTTCGAAGACTCGCTGTCGCAGGTGCGGAGGGATGCCGGGTCCTTGATCTTCTACCGCTATCTTCACCATTTCGTTAGGAGCGCGATCGGCGTGCAACGCGATGTAGCTTCCCGGCGGCGCGTATTTCGTCGCATTGTCAATTAGCGTATAAACAACTTCGGCGACCGCCTGGGCGTCTGCTCGAATAACGGGCAGCTCTCTTTCTATAAAGACGTTGACTTGATGGTTCTGAATAAGCGATTCCGCACGGGCGATGGCGGCATCGATAATCTCATCAACAGGCCCCCAATTGCGGCGCAGGCGAATGTCGCCAGCTTCAATTCGCGCCAAGTCAACGATACTTTCCACAAATTGGTCGAGCCGGTCTGCCTCCTCACTGATTACTCTGAGCATTGTCTGTTGCTCTTCGTGAGTGAATGTCTCTTGCGGCTCTGAAGGTTTGCTCTCGTCAAGTAGCAGAGTTGCAGAAGCCTTAATTGACGTCAGCGGCGTTCGCAGATCATGTGTTACTGCCTCAAGCAGTGCCGTCTTCAGACGCTCACTCCTGCGCAGCGCTTCTGCTTCACTGGCGCGCTCAAAGGCGTCGCGAAGTTCTTCGTAAAGCAGTTCGATCTTGTGGCCTCTCGTTTCAGCGATCTCAGCCCGTTGCTTCGCTCGCGCGGAAAGCTGGCCAACCGCGAGAGCCGTGATGAAGAAAGCCGTCAATGCGGCCCAATTCTGCGAGTCGGCAATTGTGAACGTGTAGTATGGAGGCAGAAAGAAAAAGTTAAAGCAGAGCATCGCCAGTACCGAGGCAAATAGAGCAGGCATACTCCCCCAAATGATGGCGATGAAAAGAACTCCCAGAAGAAATCCAAATCCGATGGTTGTCGAATTAATGGCAGTGCGTAGAGGAATCAGTACCACCGTGATTGCCGCGACGCTGATCGCCGCGATCAGGTAACTCGCCCATCTTGACATGCCGAGGCGTCCAGACATGGCGTCATTCTAAGACACTCAGTGTTGATTTGGGCATTAATCCTAGTAGGATTGCGACAACAGTGCTGAACGGTGTGCATTAGAAATCACTGTTATGAATTCAAGCAAGTCCGCACGAATTTCACGGCCCTTCGGTATTACCGCGCTCAGTATCTTCTTCTTCGCAGCGACGGGAATTACTTTCGTTGCAGCCGTCTCACTCTTGTTTCCAAACGGCCTTCTCGAACCAATTTGGAGACTCAATCCCCGCGCGCGGGTTGGCCTCGGCGCTATTGGACTTGGGGCACCGCTCTTGTTTTTTGTAGTGGCTTCAGCTTGCGCATTGGCAGCTATTGGCCTCTGGCGCGGTGCGCGTTGGGGCTACTGGATTGCTAACGCAATCCTGATAATCAATACGCTCGGAGATCTCATTAATGTAATTTCGGAAACTGAGCGAAGAGCGATAGTCGGAATACCTATTGTCGTTCTGATACTCGCGTATCTATTCAGCCGAAAAGTAAGAGGATTCTTCAGAGTTAGAGATCATATTTAGTTTGTCGAGGAGTGCTCCAGCTCATCGCCCTATCACTTCAGCTCTAGAGGCTGACGGCTGCGGAGAAGTCTTGCGGGACGTTTGAGGGACGGTTCCAACATTTCTCTAACATTCCAGAATTGAGATCAAGAACTACTCAGCAATTGGAGCGGGCGACGGGAATCGAACCCGCACCACCAGCTTGGGAAGCTGACACTCTACCATTGAGTTACGCCCGCTTAAGAGCAAGGATGAGAATGAAGGATGGCGGATGAAAATAGCCTTGTCAACCTCGATCAAAGTGCGCCGCCATGCGTTCCATATGTGGTGACGTGCGCTACTAACTCTTCCCAACGATGCTGTGCTTTTAAGATTAATTCAATGACTTCGCGAACGGCACCGTGTCCACCCGTCAGTTTGGTCACGTAATGAGCCACCGCCTTCGTATCTTCTGCCGCGTCCGCGACGGCCACTGCTAAACCGGCCTTTTGCATCACTCCGATGTCTCCCAGATCGTCACCGATAAAGCAACATTCTTGGAGACCAACATTCGCCTCGGCAATAATCCCTTCCAGAGCGACGATTTTATTTTTCGCATACTGATGAATGTACTTGATCTTGAGTTCGCGAGCGCGGCGCTCAGTCCCACTTGACGCGCGACCGGAAATTATTCCGCTCTCAAACCCAGCTCGATGCCAGATGGAAATGCCCTGCCCGTCGCGCGCGTGAAATGCCTTCTGTTCATCGCCGTCAGGCGTCAGCCAGATTCGGCCATCGGTCAGCACACCATCGCAATCCATCAAGAGCAACTTGATGCCTTTGGCCCGCTCAAGTAATTCGTCTTTTGTGATTTCCAATGTGGTCTCGCGGGTGAGTTCTAGCTCTAGTCCGATTAGCTCTCCCGGATGGCCGGGCTACTGCCCCGCACGTTGATTAGGTGGGCCATGTAACCGGCGCCGAAGCCGTTGTCGATATTCACGACGGCAATTCCCGGCGCACACGCATTCAGCATGGTCATTAATGCCGCCGTGCCGCCGAGCCCGGTTCCATATCCGACACTTGTGGGTGCCGCGATCACCGGAGATGAGACCAGACCCGCAACCAACGTCGGCAAAGCTCCGTCCATGCCCGCCACGACCACGATGACGTTAGCCGCATTCAAAGTCTCGCGCGCCGCTAATAAACGATGCACACCGGCAACGCCAACATCGTAAAGCCGTTCGGTGACGCTACCCAACGCGGCTGCTGTCAACGCAGCCTCTTCGGCTACTGGCACATCAGCGGTGCCGGCGCAAACGATTAGCACCGTCGTTTCGGTTTGGCGCGCACCATTGACGCCGAGTTGAATCATGCACGCGGCTTCAAAATATCTTGCCGAGGGAATTTTCGCGGCGACTGCGTCATACACTTCGCGCGTCGCGCGCGTTGCGAGCACCGAAGAATGTTTCTGTTCGAGCCGCTGCATAATCTCGACGACGTGTTCGACACGCTTGCCTTCACAAAAAACAACTTCAGGAAAACCCTTGCGCAACGCACGATGATGATCGAGACGAGCGAAACCAAGATCCTCGTACGGCAGATTGCGCAAGGCATCGATGGCGCTTTCCACCGTGCGTTCGCCATTGCGAACGTCGCTCAATAACTCGCGGAGTAACTCAGCTTGCATGGTCTGGGCGTATGTTGGTGTCAGGACCGCGAACGGTAGTGAGCGAATCAAGGCCGAATGTTCGCCTTAATCCGATCGCTACCGCTCTCGGTTCAGACACAGATTTTTCTCGATAGCCTTCAGGGTCAACCTCGACGTTCGCAAAACCCAGCGCACCAAGACGTACCCTAATCTCACTAAGTTGCTCCTTCAGCAAATCGAGGTCGCGAGGTTCGACTTCGATACTGGCAGTTTTGCCATGATGTCGCACACGCACCTGACCGATACCGAGCCGCTTCAAAAAACTTTCCGCCCGATCAACCTGTGATAGCGATTGCAGAGTGATGGGCGTTCCATGCGGGATGCGCGACGAGAGACACGCGAGTGCCGGCTTGTCCCAGGTGGGCAGAGCGAATAGACGTGATAACTCCCTTACGTCGCTCTTGCTGAGACCAGCCTCGACCAAAGGCGAGACGACTCGATGTTCAATTGCCGCTGCGCGTCCGGGGCGACGATCCGTCAGGTCATCCAGATTCAAACCGTCAAGTATCACGGCGAGCCCCACGCCGCGTGCGAACTCTCCGATGCGCGCATACATTTCGGTCTTGCAGAAGTAACAACGATTCGCTCCGTTCGCGAGATAGCTTTCATCGCGTGTTTCGAATGTCCGAATCACCGTGTGCTGAGCGCCGATCCTCCGCGCCAAAGCTTGCGCCTCTTCCAATTCTCCGGCAGGCAGCGATTCGCTTAACGCCGTCACCGCGCGGACATTGTCACCCAAAACATCGCGCGCGACTTTCAACACGAGCGTGGAGTCAACGCCGCCCGAAAATGCGACTGCGCATGATTGCTGTTGAGCAATCGCGTCACGAAGAGTATCGAGTTTAACTGGCAGCTTATCCATTGATATTAACGGTGTGTGTCGATCCCGTCGCCAGCGCTTTGACACTGCTTACTGCTCACTAAGCCTACCTAACTTCGAACAACTCGATCGCGTCCAGTTTCAAAGCGCCATCAACCCGCACTAAAATGTAAAGCGCCGTTCCTGAGTGCTCAACTCCTAATCGTTTCGTAGTAAGGGCAACGTCGGCGGCGATGATGTCTGTGCCGACTTGCTCGGTTCGCAAAACCCTGGTCCGCCACACGTCGGGTTGCGTGCCCACGATCTGTTGTACGAAACGACCCAGCTCTCCCGGCACAATCAGTGGCGTAATCGCGGCTTGCCTGCCACTGCCGACTGCCGTGTCCAATTGATTGATGAATGCCGGCACGGCCGAATCAATCGGCGGTGTGGATTCCGCGCGAATCCGCTCGGCGCGAGCCGCGAGGGTTGAAGCATATTCGCCATCCGCGCGAACTGCGTCGGTGAATAAACGCGAGGCCTCTGCCGCCTGACCACGGCGCAAGGCAATTTCGCCCAAACCATAGTTGGCCCATGCGAGACTCGCCGGCAGTGGCAGCTTCTCAGCCAGCAGTTGCTTGAATTCGCGCTCGGCCTCGTCGTTTTTGTTCTCAGCCAACAAGGTTCGGCCAAGAATTATCCGCGCGTCCTGCAGGCGCGAAAACGCAGCCAGCAGCTGCCGCGCCAGAGCTTCGGCTTTCGCGTATTCCTGCGCTCCGTAAAGCCGGTTTGCTTCACCCAGGGACCCAGCCACTTCGGGAATGCGCGGCGCTACGTCGTTTGCATAATCAAGCTGTGGATAAAACTTGTCGGGATCGATCTCTACGGAAACGATATTCGATGCATCTTTAAATATCGCCTGGCCGAAGTCGTGCGCCGGAACGGTTGCCGGAGTAATCACGCGTTGTCCCGCGCTGGTGATGGCTGCAACGTTTACAGTGATATCCATCGATCCGAGATTGCGCAGCGCCGCGGTCCACTGTCCGCCCTGTTGCACGGGTAAGCCAACCATCAAATCAAGGTCCGTCGGTTGATCCAATTCCTGATCGAGGAGCGACTTCAGCGAACTTCCTCCGCGGCCTGCAAACGCTGCGCGCGCGTCGGCCAACGTCAATCCATCTGCCTGTGCTTTGCCATTCGCGAGCAACGCTTTAATGGTAGAAACAAATGTTTCTCGGCCCACCATGTGATCAACCAGACGCCAGACCATAGCGCCCTTATTGGCGACGGTATTCAAATAGTCCTGATCGAGCGCGGTGGTCCGCGACAAGGGTCCATCGCGTTTGGCGATCGAAGCATACGCCACTCGTTCCCGGCCGCGTTCCGCTTCAGCGGCATCAACGCCGAACCCCTTTTCGATGAATAACGTCGCGAGGAAGCGGCTTAGCCCTTCGCGCACCACTCCATGGCCCTCACCGCGTGCGGGTGTATCAGCTCCGATCCATATACGCGCGACCGCTTCGCTAATGGTCATGGCCGTCGCTGAGTCGATTACTTTCCTCTGAAACGATCCATTACCCAAAAGAATTGCGCCCGCGTCGTCGAAGCCCGCGCCTCGCCGCACCGCAATCAAGCGTATCGGCACATCGGGAGATGTTCCCAACATCGAGGCATAAAAACTGCGCGCATCGTTTGCAAGATTCATCAGCCTCTCTGCCTGCTTGCGTTCGTCTGCACTCGCGCCTTTGACGAGATACGCACTGATCCCTTTTGCGTTTGCGCCCGCATCAACTCGATCCCACGTGCCGGTGACGAAGAATGGCTGCGCATTCAGCGATTGCTCAAACGCGCTGGTGCCGCCGGAACTCTTATCGACTCCGGAAGACAACGCAGACGCGGCATTTATGGTCAATCGAAATGGCGCGTTGTCTGCTCCCCGCAAGGAAACTTCGTTATTGACCTGCGGATACCAGTTTGACTGCGGCAGAAACTGTGAAGCGACGGGCGACAGCGCCGCCGTCCCGGAGTTCTCAGCAATCGGCAGGCGATATTCAATTGCAACGGTCACACTTTGGCCGGCGGCGACCGATGCAGGCAAAGTAATCGTAATCCGTTGCGTGTTGCCCCGCGGTTCCGGTCGAGTCTGAAAGCCGGCCGTCGCAGGTCCGACCGTGGCCGATTTGATCTCAGCTTTTGAATTTATCCGGACCGGTAAGATCGATCCGGCGCCGCGGCCGAAATTGTGAGCTGTTACAGTTGCGCGCACGTT
>DASQYL010000286.1:0-7202 GCA_035639235.1 Pyrinomonadaceae bacterium
GCTGATAATCTCGATGCCAAATGTCTTGAGTTCGCGCGCGAATTCGACGATGCCGGTTTTGTCCGAGACGCTGATTAGAGCGCGCTTGATCGTTCGCAAACCTGAAGAGTCATGATTGGACATTGGGAGCGACCAATATAAGCCAAACCGCAACAGTTTCGAAACCGGAAGTGGGTGTCAGAACCGGGAGCGGTAGCGACCGGATCACACAATGCGACAGAAACGAACTACATCTTGTCCCAAGTGTCTCTTATCCGGTCGCAACTGCTCCCGGCTCTGAGCTACAACTAATTATTTGGTTATCGGCGAGCCGGTTCGGGCTAGAAAAGAAAGCGCCCAAAGAAGAGGATGCTGAGAATGATGAGGACGGTGATGACGATGATCTTCACTAGTGTCATTGTCGTTTTCCTCTATTAGAAACTGCGGACAGCCGCGATTCTAATAGCAGGTCCAAGGGCTGTCAATCCCTGGGTTTGTAAAGAATTGTTAATTCATTTTGGTGGGCATAAATCCATAAAAATGGGTCGCGCTGCATACTCCCTAAGCCGCGGCGCGAGGAATCTTCAGCCATCGCAGGCCTAAGGTTAAGACAAAACTTACCAGGAACGCCGGCACGCCAGTCAGTAGCGGCCACGCGATCCACGCAATCAGGTGGCGCGCATAAGACGCGTGCTCGAGCACGATCGCCGCATGCGCGGTGGCCGCGACCGCCAAAAGAAATCCACCAATCGCCGCGGCAATGCCGACATGAGTTGAAGTCGTGAGTGGTGGATTCGCCAGTGAAAATTGTTCGTACGTGAGGTGGCCGATATAGATTGCCGCCGCTACGACCCAGGCAGCGATTCGCCAGAAGTGGATCTGAGCAGAGAACGAATGATCGAGCAGCGACGAGCCATATCCAACCACAAAGTACACGACGCCCAGGATGACGATGCGCGGCCAAACTTTACTATGCGTGATGCGCACGCTGTTTACTTACCGTATGACTCAACCGCGGCGGTGATCGACGGACCGGCGGCGGCGAGATCTTGCGGACTCATGACTGGCCGCAGAGAAATCTTGGCGTTGAAGGCCAGAAACCACGGTTCAGCGATCGCCGGAATCTGCGATGTGTCCTTCATGTCGAACACTATCGATCCTGATCGCTGACCGGCGTCGTCGGCGAAAAAATAAGCCGCTTCAGGTTTGAGATCGGCCACAATCCGTTCGACTGTAGAACCCAGGGTTCCTGCTTTGGCCGCGGCATTGCCCGCTTCCGTCGGTATAGAAACTCTCAACAACATTCGCATATTACTTTCCTCCTCAGATATTAGAACTGCTCATCGGTACGAAGCATTCTACTCGGACTCGTCCTCAATCAGTAGTCGTCGGAATCATTGGGCTGAAATGTGACCGTGCTAAAATGCGGACGACCCCATGGCTGAAAACACTCTCTATTTCGGCGACAATCTGAACATTCTCCGCGAGCACATCGGCGATGATACGGTCGATCTCATCTATCTCGATCCGCCGTTCAATTCCAAAGCCAATTACAACGTGCTCTTTCGTTCGCCGAAAGGTCACGAATCGAACTGCATTGAGTCTAGAAGGCGACGGGCTCGCTCTATCTGCATTGCGATCCGACCGCGAAGACGAACACTCTATGACGTAGGAGGTTAACCAAATCATGATTTGGCCCATGTTAATAATCCCGTCGTTCGCTTTGGTGGTTTCCGTGATGTCGTTTTACTTCGCTAGGAAATCTTGGAGCGAATCATATCGACCATTAGTTACTGCGCGTGTCTCATCGCTCGGGATGGGCGATAACGCAGCAATACCGCTTAACCTGGTCGTTGAAAATACGGGTAATCGTCCCGCGAAGAACATTCGAATGAGTGTTGATGAAGAGAGTTTGAATGAGCATTTCGTCCCTGAGTCGAAAGACTCCTCGATTCGCCAGATTCGCGCATGTTTTTCTGCTGAAGGAACCATTCCGGTATTAGCGAACGGCAGGAGCGTCTCCAATTTCTTTGGCCTCATCTCAAAAGGGAACAGCACGTGGCAAGGCGATGGCGTGTTGGAGATCACAATTGCTTATGAAGATCTCGACGGCCGCCGATTCGGTCACCGTCTGCCCCTTTTCATTAAAGAGGATCAAGGTTTCGCTAGTGGTTTTTGGGTAAGGAGTTAATCAGACCGTTGAAGCTAGCGATGAGAGCGCGAAGCGCGAAAGAATATTAGCCCCTGGCGAGCGCAGCGAGCCTGGGGTGGAGAATCAAAAATAATTCCCCAGCCTGCGAAGCTGGCGACAGACCGAAGATGTCCCACACAAATCTCCTCTACCACATTGTCTTTGCAACCAAAGAGCGAGCGCCTTTGATCACGCATGAATTGCGACCGCGATTGCATGCGTATCTGGGCGGAATCATACACGGATTGAACGGAGTGCCAATCGAAATCAACGGAACTGCAGATCACGTTCACATGCTGGCCCGCATCCTTCCGACAATTTCGGTTTCAGAGTTTATGAGTAAGCTCAAATCGAGTTCGTCCGGTTGGGCAAAACGACAAACGCGAGGAAGGTTCGGTTGGCAAGCTCGCTTCGCCGCTTTCACTGTCAGCGAATCGCAAGTTGAAAGGATGCGTCGCTACATTCGCAATCAGGAGGAGCATCATAAGCGACATTCGTTCGACGAGGAGTTGAAAGCAGTGCTAAAAGCTAATCGCATCGATCTTGACAATGATGATTTATGAATCAGACTCTTTCGCCAGCTTCGCAGGCTCTGATCAAATTACAATTCTTTCCCGCAGGCTCGCTGCGCTCGCCAGCGGTTATTACTCTGATTGCCTGCTGCGCAGGCTTGGCGCAAGATGCGTTCCCCGGATCAAGTTTGAAGTTCACGAGACTCCGAAAGACTTTGATAGCGCCGCAGACTTAGCCAAGCGCGACAAGTATCAATTCCAATGGTGGGCCTGTTCGCTGGTGAACGCGTAGCCTTATCAAGGAGGCAAGAAGAAAGGCGCGGATACGGGCATCGACGGGGTGATCTATTTTCAGGACGACAAAGGTTTGCCGAAGAAGGTCGTCGTCTCGGTCAAAGCGGGTGAGAACATCGGCGTCGCCATGATTCGCGACTTCGCGCACGTCATCGATCGCGAAAAAGCCGCGCTCGGATTACTCGTCACGCTCGCCGAACCCACCCGCGCGATGAAGGAAGAAGCCGCCGCGTTCGGTTTCTACGAAAGCCTCGGCACAACCATCTTCCCCAAGCTGCAGATATTGACGATCAAGGGCTTGCTCGATGGAACCGTGACCGCACGCTATCCCGACCTGACGCGGGGCGGCTTGACCTTCAAGAAGGCGAAGAAAGAGAAAACTGAGGAGCAACTTACCCTCGGTGATGACGTGGCGTTTTGATCCAGTCCATCACCTTGAATCAACTGATACTAGCCCAAGAATTCAAGAGAGGGGATCTAAATCATGAAACTTCGCAAGATACCAGTTGCGATTCTAGTCCTGTCCGTTCTATGTATGGTCACCCCAATCCGATTTCCTGCGGGACATTCGTGAGCAGACTGATTAGGGCGTCAAGTATCCGACGAGCAACAGCAAGCAGGCAGAAGCCAATTCAGCCGTGCAGGGAAAGAATGATTGCCGCAGCCTCTATCAGGATGTGATTCGCTCATTGGTAGGAGTAATTCAATCGAGTCCTGCTGTGACTGATGCGGAACGACAGTCATTGGGAATAACTGTGAGGTCGGCGACGCGCGCGGCGGTGGGCGCACCAACAAGCAAACCGGTCGCGACGATCGACACGAGCCAGCGTCTGCAACACACAATCAATTTCGTCGATGAACTAACGCCGACGAGCCGAGCCAAACCCGACGGCGTGCGAGGCTGTGAGATTTGGATGAAGGTTGGCGATCCGGCTCCGGCAGGTCCGAACGACGTGCATTATCTCGCGCTCGACACGCGCACGCCTTACACGGTGAACTTCGACGCGAGCGATGCTGGAAAGACTGCGTGTTACATGCTGCGCTGGATGAGCACCCGCGGGGACACCGGGCCGTGGAGTGCGACGGTGAGTGGGACGATTACGAGTTGAGAATAGGACATTTCATACTAAAAGGCGTGCGATTGCTCGCACGCCTTCTTTTTGACGGAAGCTCAGGTCAGAAACTAATTCCTGCCTGAACCTGAAACGTCCGTACCGTACAACTTCGCGTTTTGACGTCTTAAGCTGTCTCGCTCGCTTTCGCGCGATTGGCGGCGCGACGGGCGACGCCGCTTTCGACCCATTCATAGATCATTGGCAGAATCACGATCTTGATCGGACGCGTGACGAGGCCGCCGACGACTACGATGGCCAGAGGCTTTTCGATTTCGGCGCCGGTGCCGGATGAGATAATGAAGGGAATCAGACTGATGCTACCAATCAGGGCGCTGAGTAGTTCGGCGCGCAGGCGCACGCTCGCGCCGGTGATCACCGCGTCGCGCAATTCGTAGCCGCGGCTGCGCAGCTTGTTGATGAACGACACCATCACCATGCCGTTCTGCACGGCGACGCCAAAGACTGCGATGAAGCCGACGATCGCGGGCACGCTGAGCGGGAATCCGGAAATCAAAAGCGCGGTGGTGCTGCCGACGAGCGCGATCGGAATATTGAAGATGATCGTCAGCGTGTTGCGCAGCGAATTGAAGCACGAATAGATCAACACAAAGACGAGCAGGAGCGCGATAGGAATGGCGATCAGCAGCCTGCGCGTCGCCTGCTGCGCGTTTTCAAATTGTCCGCCCCAGGTGACGAAATAGCCCGGCGGCATTTTGACTTGCAAGGCGACGGCTTGTTGCGCGTCGTGAACGAAACTGCCGATGTCGCGGCCCTTCACGTTACACATCACGACTTCGCGGCGCAGAGAGTTCTCGCGCGTCACCAGCGAATCGCCGCTGGACAATTTGAAAGTAGCGACCTGGCCCAGCGGAATCTTTCCACCGACGGGCGCGGCCACGAGAATGTCGCCGAGCTTTTGGACCTGATTCCGATAATCCTCTTTCATGCGCACGAAAATGGCGAAGCGTCTTTGTCCTTCAAGCACCTCGGTCGGTGAGTCACCGCCGATGGCGATCTTCGCAACCTCGAGCACGTCCGCGATGTTCAATCCATACCTCGCGATTTGGTCTCGACTCACGTCGATCTCAAGGTGTGCTTCGCCCGCAGATTGTTCGACGGCCAGGTCTTCGACGCCTCTGACGTGTGACATGGCGTCGCGAATCTGATCGGCGATGTTGCGCAGCGTGTCTTGATCTTCACCGAAAACCTTGACGGCAATCTGGGCGTTGATGCCCGAAATCAATTCGTCATTGCGCGTTTGAATCACCTGCGAGAAGTTGAATTTCACGCCTGGAAACGGCGGCGTGCAGGATTGCCCGGACGAAGGACATTTTCCCTCGACGCGAGTACGCATCGCGTCGACCAAATCATCTTTGGTCTTCGCGGTGGTCCATTGGCTCTTCGGTTTCAGGCGCACGTAGAGTTCGTCGTTGCTAACACTCTCCGGGTCGCCGCCAAGTTCGGCGCGGCCAATCTTCGCCACCACAGTTTCGACTTCAGGAAATTCGCGCAGAGTTTTTTCGATCTGTGAAGAGATTTCTGTTGCTCTCGTTAAGGAGATGCTCGCAGGCATCGTCGCGCGCACAAGCATGTTGCCCTCGTCGATCGTCGGCAGAAATTCGCTGCCGAGAATGAACACATCAGCGACGCTCCAAACGAGCAACAGGCCGGCGATCGTCAGCGTCAAAATTCTGTGAGCGATGGCCCACTTCAGCACCGGCACGTAGATGCCTTTGACGAAACGAATAATTGGATTCTCTTTGACGGCGCCCTTTTTTAAGCGCAGCCACAGCGCGCAGAGCATCGGCGCGATGCAGAGCGCCATCAACATCGAGCCGATCATCGAAAAGGTAACCGCGTAGGCGAGCGGCTTGAATAATTTGCCTTCAATGCCTTGCAGGGTGAAGACCGGAAGGAAGACGGCGATGATGATCAGAATCGCAAAGAACATCGGCCGGCCGATTTCCTGAGCCGCAGTCAAGATCGCTTCGCGCGTTGAATGCTCGCGGTGCTCTTCGAGGTGGCGATAAATATTCTCCACCATCACCACGGTCGCATCGACCATCATGCCGATGCTTATCGCCAGCCCGCCGAGCGACATGAGGTTCGCCGACTGGCCGAAGTACCACATGAGAATAAACGCGACCAGCATGCAGAAGGGAATTGCCGCCGCGGTGATAAATGAACTGCGAAAGTTTCCGAGCAGCAAAACGAGGATGACGAGGACGAGCAGCTCGCCTTCGATCAATGATTCGACGACGGTGTGCACACTGTTATCGACGAGTTCGGCTTGATCGTAAAAATCGACGACCTGAACGCCGGGCGGCAGGGCCTTATTTATCTCGGCGACTTTCTGTTTGATGCGATCGATAACTTCTTTGGTGTTTTCGTTGATGCGTTTGAGAACGATGCCGGTGACGACTTCGCCTTGTCCGTCCTTCGTCACGGCGCCCTGGCGCAGTTCGTTGCCGATTTGCACCGTGGCGACGTCGCTGACGCGTATCGGCGTCCCGCCGCGCGAATCAAGCACGATGTTTTTGATGTCTTCGACGTCTTTGACCAGACCCAGGCCGCGCACGACGTATTGTTCGTCGCCGTGCTCGATGAAATTCGCGCCGGTGTTTTGATTGTTCGCCTGAATGGCGTCGAAGAGAGCCTTGAGCGTGATGTTGTAACTGACCAGCGCCTTCTGATCGACGATCACTTGATACTGCTTCACGTCGCCGCCGAAGCTGAGTACGTCAGCGACACCCGGCACAGTGCGCAACTGCAGCTTCACAATCCAATCCTGAATCGTGCGCAGCTCCTGATTGCTTTGGCCGCGGCCAACGATCTGATAGAGATAAATTTGACCGGTGCCGGTCGTGATTGGCCCCATCGTGGGCTCGAACCCGGAAGGAATGTTTTCCTTTGCATCAGACAGACGCTGGAAGACTTGTTCGCGCGCGAAATAAATGTCCGTGTCATCGGTGAAAAAGACGGTTACGACCGACAGGCCGAACTTTGATTCTGATTCGACGCGCGTGACTCCCGAGATGCCGTTCATCTCGTTTTCGATGGGAAACGAGATCTGTCGTTCGATCTCTTCGGGCGCCAAACCCTCAGCTTCTG
>DASQYL010000287.1:0-28803 GCA_035639235.1 Pyrinomonadaceae bacterium
GTCTTGCTTTCGACGGAGCTTGGCGGCGAGAAGCGGTTTAGTTCAACCATCGCTCGCAGGCTTGGCAGTCTTGGCGCATTAACCAAAGGCGACCGAGGCGCAGCCGATAACGGCGACCTCGCGAAATACAACTTTGAGACAGAAGAAGGACGAGCAGCTTTGAGTCTTTCGTTGCGTCGAATTATGAAGGGCGAGAAAGTACGTGGACTCGACAACCCGAGGCAGACCTTGCGCGATATTGGCTTGCTGGTAGCTAACCGCGACGGCATCGAGTGCATACGCAAAGAGGACGAATACAACGTGCCGAGGTTCCTTAACCGAGTGCTTGCGTTAGAGGTTGGGCAACAGAACGCCCTCTTTGATTACTTCGCTGACTTGTTCGATCAGACTGTGCGATATGCGAAAGCGAACGGAACGTTTGACGAAGGAGTGACCGACATCAAAGCCCTTGCAATTCGGATCGCGGATAGTCCGCGCATTGTTTACACCGACGAAATCACCGGCGCACAGACGACCCATTACACACTAGAGCTTGACTTGCCGTCGAAGGCCGTCAGTTTTGAGGACGGCGACGAAGTACGTCAGCGCAGGGGCGGCGCTTTCATGCGACACAAAAAGAATGGTCAATTTGTTCTAGCAATCGAATCAGGACGACATACCGATCCGGCAACCGGCAACAGCTATCGCACGTTTGCCCTTTGGAAACCGGAAGCGCCACACGCCAACTACATTCACGACGACGAGCTAAACGAGAAATACAAGGCGGTCGCGCCAGAGCGGGCCCGCCACTGGTGGACAGAGAAACACGCAACTGTGCCAGCGATTGAAACGGTAGAGACTCATATCATAGGCGGGGCAATCATTCCGCTGTGGCAGAGATTCAAGACGCAAGAGGACACCCGTCTGCGAGTAGTAAGAGTAACGACCGAGGACGGCAAGCGAATCGTGGGAATTCAAATCCCACGCGATGGAGTCGGAGCAGTGCTGCGCTCGCTCGGCGACTCGCGCGATCTACGAGAGCCGGACGAAATCTTCAATGCGGTACTCAACGAAGGCGAAGAAGTCTCGCTTGTTTCAAATCTCAAAGTGCGGAGAGGATTGATTCACAAAGAGCCAGCCATTGAATTGTGCGGAGCCGACCCGTACAAGTTTGCCGAGCTTCGCAAGCTTGGCCTTATCAATGAGCAAATCAATTGGAAGCAAAGCTTCTTTGTTCCGAGCGATGAGAAAAGGGGGATCGATGTTCTCGATTCGCTGCTCCAACGCTATCCCGTAGTGCTAACCGACGACTTAGTAAGCAACGGCGAACTTAATGCGACCGAGTTAGCGACACAGGTTGAAATCAGAGGGGTGGAAATCGTTGATCTCGACAAATGGATCATCGCTGTTGGAACGACGAATCAAGAAGATCAAGCTGCTTATGAAAGTGGCAGACAAGTTGATGCAGCAGAACCGGAAGCAGCGACGGAAGAAGAACCACCCTTTATGATGACACAAGAACAAGCAGTTTCGTGGACTCCTTTCCAAAGAGAGCAAACGCAATTGGCTTTTAGCTTTGGTTGAAGTTCGATAAGAGACTACAAGCCAAAAAAAAGACAAACCCGACAGCTCCCTGTCGGGTTTGTCGCTTCAGCTCGGCGCCGAACTAAATTAGACCACGACCCGAGGGTTGCCGCTTCATTCTAAAGTCTTTGCGTTGCTGAAAAGCTAAGAAGTAGCATCAGAAATTCGCGAATCAACGTCACTGTTTTGGCAAGTCGCTTTTCGCAGCCTCGTATCATCACAAAGTCTTGCTCTGACTGCACTCGTGGAGGTATAAGAGGCGGCATGAGCGTCTTATCCGGAACGGGTCTCTATACATAGTTAGAGCCTGTTGTGTGATAACGAAACGAGATAGCTATGGGCTTATTTTGGAAATCTAAACGTGAAAAGATGGAAGAGGAAAGTGCGAGAATTTGGGCGCGCCGACGTGCCGAAGAAGAAGAAGGATTCAATAAACTCTGGGAAGTTTTTAGTAGGATTGAGAGATTACAACCAAACTGGAAGATCGAGGGAGTTAATGGCATACACTGCACTCTTACATTTGATAGTTCAGATGGAATACATGTTTACCTTAGAAGGGGGATGACAGGGGCAGAGTCAGGTTATAGGCGTGCAGGATCACCGGCTGATGTAGGATTCTGCGAAGTGATGGTATTTAAACCACAAACCGAGACGACTCCTTACGTAAGAATTTTCAAACAAACATATTGCTCTGGATACAATCTCGGTACAGGGGCGTGGAATGAAAAAGCATGGAAATATCTAAATGAGTATGTCCAACGAATTGTGGAGCCTCTTGTCCAGCAGAAACAAGAACAGATGGATGATGCTAAAAGACAAGAAGAAGCTATCAAAGATAAATTCTGGAATGTTTAGTTATTGTATCGTAAATATCGCATTAAATCGGACGGCATCTTAATAACTCATTCAACCCGAGCGCAGGATAGCGTGGGCTTTCATCATTCTTCCTTCGATGGATATTGAATGGTGTTCGCCCGCGCCCGGTTAATTCGGGCGTTGGGCCGCTACATTGCGCCAAGGGATCTATATGATCGGACGAATTGTAAATGCAGGAGCCGCGATTGTTGCGCTCAGTATCGCTTGTCTAGTGGCAACCGGATGGATGAGTGGCATTCAAAAGCAATCAATCCAATGCTCGTCGTGGAATCCTAACGTTCGTGGTACGCCGACGCTTGCAAGAGTTCGAGAGATTCTGGACGGAAAGTTCAAGAAACTCGGTCTTGGCGATGACACGGACAACTGCTCGTGTTGTCCAACCAATTTATGGAAACGTACATTGCCCGCTGGTTGGTTCGAACCAATTGACCACAAGCCAACACCAGAAGACACTCCGTCCACCCACTTTGTCGAACTCGACAGATTGAGAGTGTGCGAACTTGAAACGAGTCAGGATGCATGTCACTTACGAAATTCAACAATTGGTGTCCGTCACCAACATCCACGCCTAATCCGAACCTCGAAATCTTTTACGACACTCATATCAGGGTCATTGCCGCCGACAAGGCCGACGATCCCGCCAATAGGAACTTCATTGTTGAGATTGATCGATGTTGGTGCGCACACCGATTCATCGACTGTACTAACTTGCCGAAGGTTGGTCAGATAATCGACATACAAGGCTTCGTAACATGGGACGAACCGCATGGTGCATCGCAACCTGGGAGGTTTTCGTCATGGGAAATACATCCCCTCAGTGCTTGGAGGGAATCGACTAACCAACAGGGACTTGCGGCTTGTCCGACGCCTATTCCCTAGACACGCGACCCAACAAATCGTTCGACGCGAGCGGCGGGAGCGTGTTTCGCATCATAATTGGTCCGGCGATGCTTGAATGAAATCGCGCCGCCGCGTCGACTCCACCGTTCGAGACATCTTATTATCGCCATTAAGAGAGGTTCGAGGGAATGGACATGAAGCATAGATTAATGATGATCGCAATCGCGGTGGCCTTTTTCGTTGCAGCTGCTATTACGGCCTCGGCACAAACCGTCACTTATCTTGACGCCGACTACAAACCTGCGACCGCGACCAATTACATGTACAAACGAGTCATCAAATACAAGGAGCCAATTCTAAATCCCAACATTGGCACCGGTTATTACGGAAACATCACCGCGAATGTCCAACTGACGGGATTACACGTCTGTTCGTTGATTGACTATTACAACACCGGAGAGCCTGCGCTAGTCGTGAATGTGGTAACAATTGATCTAAAGTGCTCCCAGTGGGCATTTGACGGGATGGCTATATCTTACTTCAAAGACGGCACCGTCAAACAGAAAGCGCCGTACAGAATAGGGAAGCTTTTTGGCACAGTAATAACTTACGATCAGTCTGGCAACGAGACAGAAAGGCAAGACTACGAAAACGGGAAACTGATTGATGCTGACCGATTCGTTGTCCCGGCTGATAGTCCGCTCGTCGGAACTTGGAAATTCGTCGAGTACTATCCGTCATTGTTTGGTGGTCCGTCGAAGACTGTGAAGACGGCGATAACGGCGGTGTTTTCGTCAAATGGAATTCTTGAAATATCCGTGCAAGGCGGCCTGCTAAACAGCAAAGAGAAAACAAATTGGAAATACATCCCGAAGAACAGCAACTCAGGAATACTGGAACAATATCAGGGAGACGAGTTACAGTACCGCGGCAATGTAAGATGGGTGAACAACAACCAATTCGAATACACGAACACATTTAATCAAAATCCTAATATGGTTGGCACACAGTACCTTTACACCAAGCAATAGGGTTCCGTCGCTCATCGTGCCGTAATAAACAGATTCGGGGATCGGGCCGGGGAAGGTGTTTCTCAACTTGCTCGTGGTGCACTAAAGGTTCTCTTGACGCGCCGCCGCCTCAGCTCAACCGTCGGCGCGCCATCTCATCCTATGAATCGCTCTGAGGCCATATCCATTATTCGTCGACGTGTCATTTCGTCGGTTACACAAGTTATGAGCAAGAGGATACCTAAATAGTCATCACATCTCATTATCACCTCTGGACTGATGCGCTTCATGCGCGCGCTTTGGCGCACCAAGCACGTAATGATTGGGATAGAGGAACATATGTAAGGTGGACCGTTAATACGGCTTGGACTGCCTTTGAGTCTGCGTGTGAGGATGCGCTTGACAAAACGGGCTTAGGTAATCGCTTCAAAGAAAATGTAAACAGAGCTGTCGCAGATTTATCCCTTCCGCCGCTAGATTGGGGCGCTGGTATTTGGCAGAAGATTTCGAACATCTATGCGCTCCGAAAGGACTATGTTCATGTAGCCATTCCGCAAACACGACTTTTTCCTCGGGATGAGGAAGCAGATAAAGCTTGAGCGATTACTTGCTGCTGAGGATGAAGGACAAATGGTAAGAGATGCCGCTGAGAGAGCACTTTCCCGTTGTAAGGATCTTGAAAGTAGGCGCATATGATGTTGAGCGAGCGGGTGCTTCGGAAGGCGATACCCAACAAGTCCTGCGCTTAAGCCGAGCAGCGCTATGAACTGGATTAACGCAATTTCTCAACTCCTCGGAACGCTGGTTTGGCCGCTTACGGTTTTGGCTATTGCGTTGCTTTACCGTCGTCAACTCCGTGGTTTGCTAGCACGTGTCGCGAAGATCGAGTATCCCGGCGGGTCAATCACCATTCTGGACGTATCGCGACTTGAGAAGACCGCAGCAGATGCACGTGAACTCCCGTCTTCATCACCTGCGCCCGAGCGGCCGCCGCGTCTGATCTCCCAAGATACCAATGTAGTTCTCGCTCAACTCCGCACAGATATGGAGAGAGAGTTATTTCGTATCGCGCAGATCAAGTCGCATGGCGCGAAGATTCAGTTTGTGTCACTCGCGGAAACACTCCGGGAGCTGAGAAACACAGATGCTATCCCGACGCAACTGGCGGTCGCCATCGAGGAATTCGCAGACATCCATAACCGCATGGCTTCGGATTCCACGATTTCCAATGAGATGAAGGAACGAGTTGCGATCACCGCAAATGGTCTGTTAACCCAGCTTCACAAGCATCGGTTGATCGTAGAGATGGAATATGAATTCGATGCTCATGGACTCTGGCACATGCATGGACACCTCGAAGAACCGGCAAGGCGTTACTATTGGTGGTCCGCAGTCGCCGCCTCATGTCCAGAGTTTGAGTACGATTACGACGTTTACCGGATCGCCGCAGAGCGACACAACGATCGTCTAATCCGACAAATGGGTCGCGAGCGAGCACGGAAAGGAATCATCGAGGTCATCTCACCTACAGATTATCTTTCTGTGTTGTACTTCCGTGAATCGGAATTGCGGCGCGTATTAGCCGCGTACGAGAACGGGCAAGAGGCCTTCTCGAAGGCTAACGAATGGAAGTGGCCGGAAGAGTGGGGAAATGTCTCTTGGTCTGGTCCGGTGGTACGTGGTTGGCTGCGCGACGTTGAGCGGGAGCTAATGGAAACCCAAAACGCGATACGTCGGTACGATGTTGCTGGAAGAGCCACATGACAACTCGTTGAGCGCTATGAAATCAGAACTTAGATGAACACTGTCCAGGCAATAATTACGGTATCGGTAGCCGTGGTCGGTTGGGCGGCGACCTACCTTCTTGCAATGAGACACAGCCGTAAGACCGAAAGAAGAAAATCCCGCATTGAGTTTCTTATGAAGACCTACAAGCGAATCATCGAGCTTCGAGTATTCGCAGCACAACTCAACGGTGAAATCATCGCCCGTTCTCTGTGCGATATTACCGCCGATATTGAACTTCAAGGGACAAAGAGACAGACAGACTTGGCTGCCCAAGCTGCGAACGAGCTGATACGAAGTGGCTCGCTCACGGCTCTCGATATGCTTGCCCAAGATCTGTTGGACGACTTGAGAGGAAACCTGAGACTAACAAGAGTGGAAAGGCAAGCATCAGTTTTCGGGTATAATGAGAGTCATGAAGCCTGACCGTCTAATCTGAGTTGCCCTACCTACAGAGTCCGTCAAACCTTGCCACCTCCACCGTGCTTCTAGGACCCAAGGCCGTCTTGCTTACGAAGCGCATCCAAATCCAGTCCAGTAGAGGCCGAGTAGGTGCTGCGCACCTGAGATTTTTTTGACACGTCACCCCCTGAAATTCGGGGCTGACCGCGTTATGCGGCTTAACGCGGCACGCGTTTTGTTAACACGCGTGAATGCTGAATTTAGAAGCGGCCCGTTAACTTTGGGTAACGAGCCATTAACCGTTGTTAACCGTGTTCGATAGATGAATTGGAGATGATGAATGAGCGAAGCCAAAGAGACCAAGAAGACGAAACTTCTCGCCTTTCGTGTGACGAAGGAGGAGTATGCGCAGATCGAGCGAATGGCATTGGCCCTGGGCGAGGACCCGAACAATTGGTGCCGGAATATTATCGTCGGTGAAGCGCGCGAGGGCTTTGGATTGACGAAAACTGAGCGGCTGCTTTACGAGGAGATCGCGCGCGCGCGTTATCTGGTAGGGCATGGCTTTCGGCTGCTCTTTGAATCAAAGGGATCGCCGACAGCCTGGACGAAAATCACGAAGGACATAGACGAGCACTCGGAGGTCATAGCGAACGATCTGCTCTCCAGAAGGCAACCATGACCTCACGTACACCCTAACGGATTGGAAGCGCAAATGCACTCAATACCACTGATTTGGAATTTTCTGGCACGAGACTTGAGATGCATCCAGACCATGCAAACACTTCAACACTTTTCAGAGTCAGGTTCCAAGAAGGTGGTCAATGACGCTCAACGTTCGAAGAACAAAACTAGGAACATCAGCTTCCGGGTGACCGAAGAGCAGTACGCCGAGATCGAAAGAGTGGCGGTTCTAATGAAGGAAGGCCCGAACAGCTGCTGCCGGCGCATAACGCTAACGGGAGTACGCGGAGGCCCAGGACTCACTAAAACGGAGCAGCTACTTCACCAAGATATTGCGCGAGTGCGGTATCTGATGGAAGCCACGTTTGGGATGCTTTTTGGTTCTGACCCACCCGTGAATGGACGCTCGACTCCGGAGGTTAACCAGCAGGCAAAAGAGATTGCTGACGACATCCTTTCTACTGAGTGGTAGCAACCGTTATCTGCGAAGTCACCTGATCCCATCTGTATGTAGAACACAACTTTTCGCTCTCTGAAAAACTCTCGCGAACCCGAAAGCAAATCAGCCAAGTTTCCTCTACCTCTTACAAATCCGAGCAGAAATACTGAATCGGGCTGCGAATACTTGTCACGAGCCCCTGTCGGTTCTCTTGGCACAGTCGATGCACTGAGCATCAGGGGGGACCGGATTTTATCGTGATGGAGCTGATTAATTGAAAACCGCATTAGGCTTTCTCACCGAGGAAGGACGAACTAGATCGAAGAATGCTGCGCGGCGGATTAGCGCCTACGCCGTCGTGATGTTTCTCGTGGCCGGAGCGGGCGCGTATGGCATTCATAGGTATTGGGTGTCGACTAATCTCACGACGCTTCAGCGAATCTATTTCAAGCAGTATCTGAAAAGTAGCTATCGAAGCTTCCTTTCAAGATCGAAGTCGCATTACACAACTCTGGCGCGAATCATCCGGGACCCCCGCAGCGGAAAAGACATTTCTATCGCGGTTCGCGATGAAGAGGTTGAACCGCAGCTTGATGAAAGCGGGCACATCAAGTTCGACAAGCGCCACTATCCAATCATCCTGCTTAAGGCCGGCATTGAGCACAAAGCGTATGCGTGGCAGGAGACGATCAGTCCTGACGCGATTGCCTATCAATGGTTCCGCGACACGATTTATGACGGACAGAGCATTCCGGGAATCTGGAGACCAGCATGGCTTGGCGGTCTCTTGATTCTCTTCCTGGGAACAACCGGGCTAACAGCAGTCGATGTATTCGCGCAGCGACGCTATATCAAAGGCGAAGCGATTAGAGGTACGCGCTGGCTATCACCAAAGCAGTACGAGCGCCAAGCTCGAAATGCGGACAGCTGTGGGATCAGAGTTTACGTTCGTGGAGGCAAAGATGATTGACAGGTTGAAAAGGATCGTTGGGGTAGATGAGCGGTCGTACATGTTGCGCGTGCCTCGCGCTGAAGAAAACGAAGGCTTGCTGTTACTCGGTGATCCCGGTACTGGAAAGAGTCAGGTCATTCACCAGCTCCTTGAACAGATCGCGATGCGGCGACCACCAGAAGCGGTAATTTGTTACGACCCGGCGGGCGAATTTATTCAGAGCCATTTTGATCCTTCCTCTGACATTGTTCTCAATCCTCTCGATGCGCGATCGCCATACTGGTCTCCTACGCTGGAAGTGAACTACGAGACTCCGGGGACCAGTTCCACGGATCGACATCTTGTTGCCGAAAGCTTCTTCCCCGATCGCGATCACGGCGCTACTACAACGCAATTCTTTGTCAAAGCAGCCCGCAGCATCTTCGGCAGAATGTTAGAACTGAAATCGACCGCCGAACAGATTGTCGCCTTCCTGAAGGACGAGAAGCTCATCGATGAAATCGTGGCCGGGACCGAACATGCCCACTTGATAGACGAAGGAGCAAAGGGACAGCGAGGCGGAGTCTTGGCAACGCTGTCTGAAATTGGAGAGGCGCTCAAGCTCTTACCGTCGTCTGATCAGTGCGCTACTGAGTTGAGCATAACCGAGTGGGCAAGACGACGACGTGGTTGGATCTTCATCACTTCGACTCAAGATACGAGGGATGCTCTCAGGACGCTACATGCCGCATGGATAAACATCCTAATGAAACGATTGCTTGCGATGTCGCCTCAACGGGCGCGCGAGCAACCGTGCTGGGTTGTGGTTGATGAAGTTCACTCATTAAAGCGACTGCCTGCGCTATCCACGACAATGGTCGAAGGACGAAAGTTTGGTCTGAAGATGGTTCTCGGTACGCAGAATAAGGCGCAGTTCGAGGAACATTATGGACGTGGCGCCGCGACTATGCTCGCAGCTCCGCACGTGAAAATCCTGTTCCGTTGCAACGAGCCTGAGTCCGCGCGTTGGGTAGCCGAGATGATCGGCGAAGAAGAAAAGGAAAGACCAAGAATCGGAACAACCGCAACTGTTCAGGCAAATGGCCGTGACTCGATCAACTACTCGACAGTCACAGAACGGCGTCTCGTAGTCAGCAAGGAACAGGTCATGGCACTTCCGAATCTTCATGGCTATTGGAAATACTCAGACGTAGTTGTTCCGTTTCGCATCAAGCCTGTGGACCGACCCACAATCGCGCCAGCATTCAACCGACGAACGCCGCAAGCAGCCATACAGTCAGAAGAATCAGCACGTCCTCTCCTCGACCATCCGGTTGAGCGGCAGCTAACGCTACCTATGCCCAGCGTCGCCCAACTGGGTTGCTCCAACGAGACAGAGCAAGACAAGACTGAATCCTCACAGCCACTCCAAGCTCAATTAATCAACGGCCCGGAATTCAATTATTAGAGGAAGGGTTTTGCACGATGATGACGATGAGCAAAGCGCTCTCTTCCGGCCAAGCCAAAGACTATTACCAGAAAGAATACACGAGCGCGAAAGAAAACTATTACAGCGAACGCGGCGAAGTGAATGGGCAATGGAGTGGCCGCTTGGCCGAAGAATGGAATCTGCAAGGTGAGGTTCAAAGTGAGCAATACGAACGCTTGGTTGCGGGTCAACATCCACATACCGGTGAGCAACTGATTCGAGCAGCCAGGTCGAAAGAACAAGTGAACAAGTACGGTGAAGAGATCACGGTCAACGAACATCGCGCCGCTTGGGACGCGACTTTCAGCGCGCCGAAATCGGTTTCAGTGGCAGCGTTAGTCGGCAACGATGAACGAATCAGATCTGCACATCGCGAGAGCGTTAATGAAGCGTTGAAAGAGTTAGAGCAGTACATGCAGGCGCGCGGCGGAGGAAACAAGCCTGCAATCACCACGGGGAAAATGGTTGCTGCGCAATTCGAGCACACAGCCGCCAGGCCTGATCATCGCACCGGATATGCCGCGCCTCAGCTTCACACCCACGTCGTCATATTCAACATGACAGAAACTGCGGACGAAAAAATCAGATCAGTTCAGCCTTTGGAACTCTACCGAAGCCAGCAGTATGCGACGGCCATCTATCGAATGAACCTTGCGGAGAAGCTGCAAGGCCTGGGATATGAAATTGAGATTGACGCTCGCACCGGCGCGCCTGAAATCAAAGGTTTCAGCAAAGAGTATCTGCAAGGCAGCAGCCCTCGTCGCGAAGAAGTGCGCAAAGAAGCCGAGGAGATGAAAGCCCGCCTGGAGAGTGAGGGCATCACGGTTAAAGAAGGAGCGGGACTGAACCAGGCAGCCGCTCGCACCGATCGAGCAAGCAAGCAATATGATCACGCGGAAATGAGAGAACGCGCGTTGGAGATGGACGCACGATACGACAATCAGGCGGAGCGCTGCGTTGAACGGGCGCTTGAGAACGGATCGCTGATACGTTCCGCAGACGAAATCGCCAAACGTGCGCAGGAAGCCGTCTCGTTTGCCCGCGACAACGCAATGGAGCGTGAGGCTGTAGTCGAAATCCGCAAGGTGAAGGTCGACGCCCTCAGACGCAATATGGGACTGACGACATACCAAGCGGTTGTAAGCGAATTGGCGGTTCGTCAGCGCCAAGGTGAATTCATCGGCATAGTGCGCGACCAACAATCGCCAGAGACTACAACGCGAAACATGCTTGAGATGGAGCAGTCGAATATACGCTTAATGCTCGACGGTCGCGGCCAATATCCTCCAATAATCGGACGTGAACGAGTGAACGTCGCTATTGAGCGAGTTGCGAGCGGAAAGGAAATCGAATTAAACGACAATCAGCTGGCAGCAGTTGAGCAACTCTTGACCAGCCGAGATCAAATCATTGGATTGCAAGGCGGCGCTGGAACAGGCAAGACAACTGCGCTGACGGCATTGAGACAAGCCGCGGAAAGTGAAGGTTACGAAGTTCGCGGTTTCGCACCCACCACCCGTGCAGCGCAACAGCTTTCAGAAAGTGGCATTCAGACCGAGACCCTCCAAAAGTTCCTGCGCCGACGCGAAGAAGCACCAAACAGCCACAACCGGCTTTTCGTGCTGGATGAAAGCTCTCTCGCCAGCACCAAAAATGTTCATACCTTCTTTGCACGCCTTGAGGCACAAGACAAAGTACTTCTAGTTGGAGATATCAAACAGCATCAGGCAGTCGAAGCTGGCAGTCCTTTCGCGCAGTTTCAAAAGCATGGAATGGAAACGGCGAAATTGAATAAGATTGTGAGGCAACGAGACGCGCGACTTCGACAAGTCGTTAAAAAGCTTTCGGCGAGCCAGGTAAAAGAAGCAATTGATAATTTGCAAAAGCAAGGTCGAATTGTTGAGATCGCAGCCGACGAGAGACGACTGCTTGCCATCGCCGATGCCTATTGCAAGAGCCCGGAAAACAGCCTTGTGATTTCGCCGGCGAATAAAGAGCGCGGCCTCCTTAATGCCCTAATCCATCGTCACCTCCAGCACGATGGCAAAGTCAGCCGCGCAGACCATCAGATGACCATCTATGTGAATCGTCAGGATATGACCGGAACAGAACGCACATTCGCCAACGCTTACGTCGCCGACGAAGACATCGTGAGGTACAGCCGTGTGAGCAATGTCTATGGATTCAAGGTCGGTGACTATGCAAGAGTTACCGCGACAAACCATGAGAGGAATGAGATCACCGTAGAAACGAACGATGGGCGCGCTGTTACTTACAATCCCACGCGGCTTTCAGGGGTGAATGTTTACCAGGAAAGAGAAAGGAGTTTTTCCGAAGGGGATCGTATTCAGTTTCGCGCCCCATTCGCGGAGCACAAAGTTGCTAATGGCGAGCTTGGAACGATCAGACAAATCAAAGATGACGAGTTCACAGTGGCAATGGACAGCGGTCGCGAAATCGCTTTTGATACCGAGAGGTTTCGCCACATCGATCATGGCTATGCGGTAACAAGTTATTCATCGCAGGCGCAAACCGTCGATCGAGTCCTGGTCAATGCCGACGCCAACGAATCGGATCTATTGCTCAATCAGCGCATGGGTTACGTTGCCATTTCGCGTGCGCGCGAAGAAGCCCTGATCTTCACGAATTCGACTGAACGACTCAGAGATGCCTTGGACAGAAGCGTCGACAAGGAGATGGCAATCGAAGCGTTACGCCAAAGTCGAGATCAAAACTTTCTGTCTCGAGAAGAATCAGACCACTTCCTAAGTTCGACGAATGAATCAATCGCCGACCAGAGCTTCGGGCAGGATAGTTCTCGCGAAGAAGGGACCGAGAACGAACAACCGGGCGAAGAAATGGAACTTGACCTTGGCTCTTGACGAGTTGAATAATCCGCTAGTCGCTGCCGGTACTAGCGAACCTTTAAGACCGGGCATTAGTGTTGTGCCTAATGCACCATCAGTGTTAGGTGTAATCGGCACTGAATAAGTAGAGCTTTCGTCTCTCGAAAAGTCGATTCTCGATGAACGCTCAACCACTATTTTAAATGCTCGAACTTTGTCTCGTTTATCCAAGGAGACAGAAATGATTGGCACTAACCACTTAAATGCTTGCAACATTGGCAAGGGTCTTGGATTGATCTTGGTTACTCTCTCGATGACGTCAGGCCAGACACCGTTGGTCAGGGATTGCAACAAAAGCATTGCTCGCAGCTCGCAACCAAATCCCGAATGTCGTGAATGGTACATCGTATGGCGCAAGCCGAACGGAACGGAATGGGGCCGGGACACAGGCGCGACCAAGCAGGCCGTTGAGAAGGCGCGTGATGACACAATCGCCTTCATGAAAAGGTATGCGAAGTTTGCCGATGAACCATTCGATGTCAACTACCAAAATCCAAGCGAGCCTATTTGTGATGCGTGTCTGCACGATCAATGCGACTCGACTTCGGCGAATGAGCAAGCGGCCCGAGAATTAGCCGAAAGAGCTCTCGATCAGGTCGTTACACCAGTATACGACAAAATAAAGGAGCATCTGACGGCAGATGCTAACGAGGCTCGCGGGGCTGCAATTGAAGAGGCACTTTCGAGTCGAGGTATTTACACCAATGTAACTCATAATTATCTTGAGGATGTCAGTAAAGCGCAGCAAAAGGTAAAGGAACTATATCAGAAGTTGAACGATGTCCACTGCGCAGGTGCGGATGTCTTGAGAGTACTAAACGAGCAGTCACGTGAGCTTGATGCGGTCAACGCAGATTTGAATCGAACGTACGAGCTCTTGCCCATTAGACTCAAGAGGGCCCTGGGTGTTGAGACCTTTCCCGAAGTGACCTCTCTCGAGCAGAGAAAATTGAATCGCGATTTGCTGGACTCTGTGATCGCCGGTAACACTCGCCGTGCCGAGCAGTTGCTCTCTCAGGGAGCTGAGATCAACGCCTTAGGGGAAGCGGATCTCCGTGGCAAGAAGGTGTCAATTAGTCCGTTGATGGCAGCTGCGGCGCTAGGAAACTTGGGCCTCATCGATCTCCTTCTAAGAAAAGGCGCTGACGTTGATCAAAACGGCAGCTTTATTCCTGACAGCCTAGCCACCAACGGGACCTCACGGGATACTGTAACGCTAACCGTCACAGGAGAATCAAGCCGACCTGGGCAAAGCTTTCAGAATAAAGTCACCTGGCCATTAGGGAGTGGCGCCGATTCCAATCAGACATCTTCTGCGCCAGATGTACCGGCCGTCGATGTGAGCCCCTTGGGACTCGCGATAGATGCTGGAAGTTCTGAAGCTGTGAAGAAGTTGCTAAACAGCGGCGCGTCGACCAATATCGGGTTTTCGCAGTGGAAAAACCTGATCTCACACGCTGAGACGACCAGCACACCAGAAATCAAGGACCTCTTGAATCAAACGGACCGCGCCTGGAAACTATTCCATAGCGCCTTGGTTCAGGTTGACAATAATAAACCGGAAGAAGCACGCAAGATCGTGTCGCAATTGATGTATCGGTCAGACCTGGGTGGCTGGCCGTATGAGTTACTCGCGGAAATTGAACTGGCGGAACACAACCTCAGTGGCTTTGGTCACTATTTACGGCTGGCGGTAAGCACCGATTCTCAAATCGATATTGATACGATCATTGAACCGGTTTTAAACATGCTCAAGTATGAACCGATATCGGATGATCGCAATTTGATTAAGCAGCTCGAACTCGTTTACGGACGGCGCGCTGTGATATTGGCCGTAGAGGATTTCTTTGTTAAAGATGCCATCAAGAAAATCGACGCCGCAGGAGTTAGCGCAGAGACACGTTTGAATCGATTGCTAGCGTTAAAGCCAAAGTTTGCAGAATCGTTGATCCTTGATACGGCTATTGAAGAAACAAAAAGGGCCGTTGAAAAGGACAAAGAAAAAGCGAGAAATGAACAGGAAGATAGCGAGACCCGAGCGGCTTTGGCGATAGTTGATCCTACGGAAAGAAAATCCAGACTCCAAGATCTTCAATCTATTTACCCGGACGATCCACGGATCGCCCCGGCAATCACGCAGGCGAAGGCGGAGATCACCCAAGCAGAGCAAATCGCGCGACAGGAGGAGGAAAAAAGAAAAGCTGCTGAGGAACGAAGCAGAATTGAGGATTTAAAGCGGGATTTGTCCGGATTATGGAAACTCGACGATGGCAGCACAATACGCATCACGCAAACTGGAGATAGTGTTAGAGCTGTTTACGTTGAGCCCAGCGCCGAGCGGAAGGATAGCCGCGGCGTTGAGCCCGGCGATGAGATGCTTAACGGAACCTATAATGGTTCAAGACTCGCGGGAACCTGGAATGTGAGATTCGACAGTGATCACATTCCGGACAAGTGCCCTGAGGCATTTCACACGGACTTCGCAGCACACTTCAGGTTGTGGATCTCTAATAAGGGCGACACTTTGGATGGCAAGCTCGATTGGTTGAGCCTTGATCCTGACGACTGCTCGCCAAAAATTGTCTCGTCTCTAACACCCTCACTCAGACGTGTCCATGAATAACCGTGCGTTGAGTTGCGAATGTTTACGTTCGCGTGGTTCTATGAAAAGGTTTCAGGTAGATCGTCAACAACAGTTGGGTCACTGTTGGGTCACAACCGGCCGCAACAGGCCATAATTCAAATGATCACACCCGAACTCAGAATGCCGGAGACCCTAATGAAAATGGACGCAAGAGAACACGGCGGAACTTGAGCGAAAAGCTTTGATTAGACTGCAAAACCTTTATTCATCGGTTAGATTCCGATGGCCGCCTTCATCTTTTCAACAACTCCAATCACCACCTTCAAATAACGTTCACGTTGGCACTTTTTGTGGAGTGTTCTCGCCGCACCTCTTGGCAAGAGATCAGGGAGACGTCCGCTTCTTCCGCACCAGAATCATCCAGAGAATGATTAGGATTACAGCTAATAAAAATAGCGACAGCAGCCACACTCTGAGTCCTGGCCAGCCGGAAGTCGCGGTAATGTTTCCTACGGCGATGGGAGCAGGCGCGCCGACAAAAACTTTGGCTGCCTCGTCGTTGCCAATCACCGCAACGTCTAGAGTGCAGGCATCGAGAAGCGATTCCACCTTTACGCCCGCTGCCGTGCAGACGGCTCGCGCTTTCTTGTATATCCCGGGTTCGAGATCGCGCGGATAAAACGGCCTTCGCGGAATACCGCGTTCAATGTCCCTATCGCCGCACACCGATAGCATCGACTCCCTCGGTGAGACGCGCCAGCTATCGGCAAAGTGATGATAGAGATTTTCAAACCGGAAAGGACTCGTCAGCACTGCTCCGTCACCCGCCTCAATCTGGCTGATACTCCCGTTGGCATTGGCCAGCAGGCCACCCAGCTTGGCAGGCACACGGCCGAGTCCCACCGAGACGTTGATCCAGGTGGAGTTGACTTCAGCGCGCACGGAATTGCCGTTCCGGCTCGTGATGAGGTAAACATCGCCGGTTCGCGAGACCTCGACACCATCGGGCAATAATAGCGATTTGCGGTCGCCCAGTTCAGCAGTGTCGCCATCGACATTAAGCCGCGCCGGGCCAAGACAGACAGCAACCCGGCTCTTACCCACGCGCGTCGCAACCGCGTGATTGACCGTTGCGTCCGGCCAGGTCGGCGCTCCCGATACTTGCCGCGTTTGCACGACGAAGTCCGGATCGCCTTGCGCCAGCACAAAGTCGCCTGCCGCCTGAAAATCGTAGAGCAAGCCGTTAAAAGTGGTCAGGTGGGTATCGCCCAAGCTGGTGCCGATGCTATTAAGGCAGGCCGGAGGCGTTCCCCTCACCGGTCCGGGCTGCACACAGGCGATTTGGTCGATGAGCGAAGGCTTGGGCGTGCCCCACCCGGTCGCCAAATCGAATCCTGTTCCGGCGCTGTGTGTGATCCCGCCTGCAGTGTAGCTGGTGGCCGTGCCGGTGGTAATATCGTTGAATGCGATTGAATAGGCGGCCGGGGTGCGACCGATGTCCCAAATGGCGGGGCTGGCCCAACCGACCGGCCCAGTCATTCCTGACAGCGCCCATCTCTCGTTCACCAGCGCCATGAATCCCGCCCACAACGGCACTGACGCACTGGTTCCTTCAAAGCTGTTGGAAATAGACGGATGCGACGACCGGATATAGAGACCTTGGGCCACCATCGAAACATCCGGATCATTGCGGTTGGTAGTTGAGGCGTCGCTACCGGTAGCGAACGTCGTACCTGCTTGCCAGCTAGGAATTGTAATCTGATATTCGACACCTCCGCCGCTTGATAACTGATTTGCGGTGTCGTCCCACGTTGTTTCCGAAGAATAGGACACGCCGGCTCCCGTCATCGTGAGTATCGTGCCGCCCACCACTGTCACTTTGGCGACATCATAAGCTTGTCGGTTACTCTGATAGCCGCCCTGATCGCCCGAGGGCACAAAGAATGACTGCCCTTGAGCGGCCAAGGTATCGATAATACTGAGCGTGCTGGAATTCCCGCACCAGGCGAACGAGCTGGAGTTTTGGAGGCTTAGCGGCGAGCTGGTGGCTATGTCGTTGAGGCTGTCCACGTAATCGGCGCACCACGCCGTCCAATTTGTCCCGCCACCTATGTAAACCGTCACATTCGCTGCGGGCGCCATCGCCATCGCCAACTCGATGTCGGCCGCCGTCTCGAAGGAAGCAGCTCCCGGCGATCCAGTGGCTCCACCATAGAGCTTATTGGTGGGCGCAAGGGGTGGAAGACCGGCATCCGTACGATAAGCAGCTACGTCGGCGGGATCGTAACCGTCCAACGCAATGATGCCGATCGTTTGTCCCGTGCCCTTAAGATTGCTGCCGGCCGCGTAGGCCGTGCGCAAGTCTTTTGATATGTAGTTGCCGATGGGCGAGGAGCCGCCAAAATGCCGTGGCCGCTCGAAATCATCCAAGCCCGTGATTGCTTGAATCGGAACATCAAGATTGATCGAAGGATCGCGGTCCGGCCGGAAAAAGGTCGATTGGTCCGGGCGCAGGGCGGTTTCGAGAGTGACGTGCGTCGCGCCCTCGACGTTGATCGCAGTGCCGGAGACATCGAGCAAGAGCCGGTTGGAATAAGTGTGCAGTACTTTCAGATTATGGGTCGTGGCCCAATCGATCACTTTCTGATAGTCCGCGGATGATGGCGCGAACCGCGCTGTGAACGTCTCGGGCGTGAGGAATTTGCGGTAGTTCGGGCTCTTCGGGTCGTAAACGTCCTTGATGAAGGCTTGCAGTTCGGCATCCTTCGGCATGGCGAGGCCGATTGCCAGCCGAATCTGAGTGGATGGCGAGACACGGCCGACGGCCTTGGCATCCGCTGCTTCCGGAGCCAAACGTCTCTTCAATTGCGGTTGCTGGTTCGGAACATTAACGCGAGAATCAATCTGCGGTGAATAGACAGCCGAACTAGCGCAGAATAAAAAGACGGCGACGACGAGCAACTTGGTTTGAAGGTTGATGTTGAGCAAAGATTTCACTGCATATCATCCTCCGTTCTGAAGATTCCGATGCTTTCATCGTTGTGGCGAGCACTGGAGCTGAAAGAGTTGTTATCTAACAGCGTCAGAAACTTTGGCGGGTGAAGGTCTGGATTCTTCGATCAGCCCGCCGGGGAGACTAGGCTCGAACTTTAAGACCAGCAGGCACATGCTAGTTGTCTTCCGGGATCTCGTCAATAATATTTATAACCAGCGAGTGTCATCTGACACCTAAGAGCAGGTCCACGGTGAGTTGGTCTAGCCGCTTATACGATAGTTGTTTCGCGGGACTCCGTATCTATCTATCGCCATAGACTTGATCTCGTCAGCGCACGCCCGCTCGTAACCGCCGAGCGGTCTCGCATCGTCCGCGGATCGAATTTCCGCGAGCAGCGCTTGAATTTCTGCATCCTCTTTTGACTGGCGCGCTTTCTCTTTCAGGATCGGATAATTTCTCATGCAGCCGGCAGCGAACTCCCAGACGCCCCTTGAAAGAGGGTCCTGGGAATTTTGTTGTAAACTTGCTGTAATCCTCTGTGCGCCATGTGCGCTGCGGATGATTTGGGTTCTGCTCAAACGGTTGTTTTCCGCTGTATATTCTGGTTTCTGCCTTGGCGAGGATTGGTATGCAGTGGCGAAAACAGGATTATGAATCCCACGCTCTAACCAGCTGAGCTACCCCGCCAGATGAAGAGCCAGTTTAAAGTTTCAGGTTTCAAGTCTCAAGTTAGAACGTAGCAAAGAGCAAAGCGCTAAGGGCGAAGCGGATGCGCTTAGCTCTTAACCCTTTGCTCTTGGCTCTTTGCGCTTTAGCCGTTGGGCCGCCCGGTTTCCATCGCCTTCAAGAGCTGATCTACGAGTTCAATCTCTTCGTCGCCCGGTTCGAGTTCTTTATATTTATTTAGCGCATGTCGCGCGCCGGTGGCGTTGTTGAGGCGGTGATAGACCAGCGCGAGATTGTAATAGACGAGTGCGAAGTTAGGCTCGATTTGCACTGCCGCTTCGTAATGCAGCCGCGCCAGCGGAAAGTCGCCGGCATCGTAATAAAGATTCGCCAAGTTGTAGTGCGCTTCGACGTGGCGCGGATCGTTCTTGAGTGATTGCGTGAAGTTTTCGAGGGCTGCGATCGTGTTGCCGCGATCGAGTTCGATGATGCCAAGGTTGCAATAAGCTTCGGCGATGTTGTCGCCTTCGGTGATTGCCTGCTGATAAAAATCGGCGGCGGTCAAATCACCCTGTTCATGAAGGACCAGAGCTTCTTCGAAGGGCGTGAGCAGTCGCGAGAGCTGCACCTGCGCGACATCCTGACGAAACAAACTCATCTGGCCCTGCAGCTCAGCTTCGATCTGTTTGATCGTCAGACCTTGCGAGCGCATGTCGCGCACGCGGCGAAACATCGTCAACGCCTGAAAGTCGTAAGTGACTTCGCCGGTGTCGCCGGCCGGCGCGCCGTAGATGATTCCGACATCGGTCCAGCGGCGCACGGTCCGCTCGCTCAAACCAAACATCTGTTTGATTTCACGAATGGAATAAGTGGACTTGACCCGTTGGTAATCCGCTTTCGCAGGTACGGGTTGAGGGAACGAGAGGACCTTGCGAATATTCTCGGTCATGCTTACGGCGTAAGCCTACACGAAAATGTTCCGATTGTGTGAATTAGTTTGAAGATAAAACAGGAGAAGTCACAACCGCCCGCGGTAGCGGGCGGTTAGCCATTTGTTGTTCCAAGTCCGAGAGATCAACCGCCCCATGCCGCCGGCGGTTCTGACTTCAGCACTTCACATGGCCCAGCACCAGATAGAGGATTATGAAGATTACGATGGTCGACAGGCAGCCGCCGCCCCAGAGCCAGGCTCCTGCTCCAGCCAAACATCCACGTGCGGGTCCTTCCATGACACATCCTCCTGCAAAGGAAATTATTTTCGCACCAACGTGAAAACATTCATTACAGTCTCGCGGACGCCCACTCCTGCGTCTGCATACTTACCGAACAACGACTTTTGAATCTCACTACGCATCGGCAAGACGGATGCCATCTTCGACTCTTTGATTCGACAATGTGCGAAGAATTCGTTGCAGAAGAATCGAATTGCTCGCATCGCAATATCAGAAACGTGTCTTAGGTTCGCCGTTTGCTGAGCTAATTTGCGAAGGAGGATGAACAATGCCCAGAGGAGACAAAGGCAGTTACACGAAAAAGCAGAAACGCAAAGCCGAACACATTGAAGAGGGCTATAAAAAGAAAGGCGTTTCCAAAAAGGAAGCTGAGAGCCGGGCATGGGCCACGGTGAATAAAGAATCCGGCGGCGGTAAGAAGAGTGGCTCGGGCCGAGGCAAGAAAGGTAACAAGAAGTCCTCGAAGAAGGGCGGCAAGAAAGGCGGTAAGAAGAAAAAAGGCGGCCGCAAGAAGAAGAGCTGATCGGTCATCGGTAAGCAGTAATCGAGAAGCGAAGCAGTCGGTAATTCGCAGCCTGAAGGCTGCAATTCAATAACCCAGAGTCGCGCGCGTCGGCGCGACACTCTGAAATCAGTCGCAGATAACTTCAGCAACCCTGAAAGGGTTGAACAAACATCATGACAACTCGAAAAAGACGAAAGTCGTCGTCGCCGCGGACAAAGAGCGATCGAAAATCTCGTAGTCAGCAATCCTCAAAAACTCGAGCACGGGACGACAACGGCAAGTTGGAAGAGCCAAAATCGCCGATGCCGCCGCAGCATCAGCAAAAGCCGGGCATCGAATCAAAGATGAAGCCGCGGCCAAATTACCTCGCCCCGCATTATAAAGGCGCCGACAAACTGAAAGGCAAAGTCGCACTAATTACCGGCGGCGATTCCGGCATCGGTCGCGCCGTCGCGGTGCTCTTCGCGCGCGAAGGCGCCAATGTCGCAATTGTTCACTTGCGCGCAGAAACGAGCGACGCCAAAGAAACCAAGGCTGCCGTCGAAGCGGAAGGCCGGCGCGGGTTGATCATCGCTGGTGACGTGCGCGATTCGAAGGCTTGTGAGAAAGCTGTGAAGACGACGCTCGACAATTTCGATCGTATCGACATCCTCGTCAACAATGCTGCTTATCAGAATAGCCAGGATGGGCTGGCAGACATCTCGGACGAACAACTCGAACGCACGTTCAAAACAAATATCTTCGGATACTTTTACATGGCGCGGGCGGTGCTGCCGCATTTGAAGAAAGGCTCGGCCATCATCAACACGGGTTCGATCACGGGACTCGATGGCAGTAAAAAGCTGCTTGATTATTCAGCGACCAAGGGCGCGATTCACGCATGGACCAAGTCTCTGGCCCAGAACCTGATCGAAAAAGGCATTCGCGTTAATTGCGTCGCGCCCGGTCCCGTTTGGACGCCGCTTAATCCGTCAGACAAACCGGCGAAGGAAGTCGCCAAGTTCGGATCCGACACGCCCATGAAGCGGCCGGCGCAACCCGAAGAGATTGCGCCGGCTTATGTCTATTTCGCTTCAGAGGCTGATTCCAGTTACGTGACCGGCGAGGTTCTGACGCTGTTGGGTGGCGAGACGACGGCAGGGTAAATATTTTGCGGTGGAACCAGCCACCTATGACTAAAGCTTGCTCAATCACGGCCGCGGTGACACAATCTCACCCTTCACAATGCAGAATTTGATCCAGCGTGTGCCAGGAAAGCGCGCCGCGAGAGCTTTGATTGCGGCGCTAGTGTTAGGCGCACTCCTGGCGAGTACGTTGCCGTTCGCCGCAGCAGCAAGTGGTCCAATGTGCACGTTGTCTTGTTGTGCAGGGCGCGCGCCGCACGCAGCAGGCTCGTGCATGAACGGAACCTGTCAAGCAATTCTGCGAAAGACGAAACGCGCGGCAACCAACACTGACGTTCACGACCGACTATGCGGCGCCCAACGAGTAACGGCTTCACGCCTGGCCCGCGCAAGTCTACGCTTTAAGCTCACCGAGCAAAATACAAATCAATCGATTGAGCTAAAAGTTTCCGCAAACGAGATGGCGAAGCCATGTGACGCAGGCTGTGGCGTCAGCGTGATTTCAGGCTTCAACGCTTCGAAGCGGCAAAGACAAGCGGCCGCATTGTTATCTTTACTGAAACCAACACCGCCGTCCCTGGCGAAGCAAAATCAGAGTACTTTCGATTCCATCAAGACGCTTCGTGCGCTCTGCCGTCAGTCTGCACCGCGCGCTCCACCCTCGCGGTCGTAAATTCCGAGAAATTTCAATTCTGCAGCAGCTACAGAGCCAAAACGATCTGAGGCGCTGCAGCGCTGTGATCCGTTTCCCTCTCGAAGTAGAAGGTAACTATGAATATCAGTAGGATTTTTCCTATTTTGTTCTTGCTAGTCTTAAATGTCGCTGCCGCCCATGGATCCATCTTCGGAGACATACGGGGTACCGTTTCCGATCCATTACAAGGCGCTGTAGCCGGCGCAAAAGTCACGTTGCATTCAAATTCATCTTCCTTTTCCCACACTGTCAATACCGACACAGCCGGCGAGTTCTCGTTTCGCTCAGTGCCGATTGGTGAATATGTCGTCACGGTTGAAGCAAATGGTTTCAGCCGCGCTTCATTGACGGTGACAGTATTGTCCGATCGCACGACCGTGGTGCGAATGCCACTGAAGATAGCGCCTGTCTCGCAGCAGGTTCAGGTCAAGGCGGAAAACAGCATCAGTTCTGATTCGGCAACGCCGGTCACGCTCATCAGCCGCAAGATCATCGCTGAAACGCCCGGCGCAGATCGCGCGAATAGTTTGTCGATGATTACGAACTATGTTCCCGGCTCTTACTTGACGCATAACCAATTGCACATTCGCGGTGGACATCAGGTCACGTGGCTGGTTGATGGCGTGCCCGTTGCCAATACGAACATCGCTGATACGGTTGGGCCGCAATTCGATCCCAAGGACATCGATTACCTCGAAGTGCAACGCGGCAGTTACAGCGCCGAGTACGGCGATCGCACTTATGGGATTTTTAATGTCGTACCGCGCAGTGGCTACGAGCGAAACCGCGAAGCCGAATTGCTCTTGTCCTATGGCAACTTCAATCAGACAAACGATCAGATAAGTCTCGGCAGTCATACCAAACGTTTCGCCTATTACGCGAGCGTCAGCGGCAATCGCAGCAACTATGGTCTTGAGACCCCGGTGCTATTCGTCGCGCATGACGCGAGCAATGGATTGGGCGGCTTTGCTTCTCTGATATTCAATCCGAATGCGAAGGACCAATTTCGTTTAGTCACCGCGCTTCGGCGAGACGCATATCAGGTGCCGAACGACGCGGACTCGCAAGCCGCAGGAGTTCGCGATGTCGAGCACGAGCGTGACGCATTTATTAATTTCTCGTGGCTGCGTACGCTGAATGAGAAGTTAACTCTGACGGTTTCACCTTTCTATCATTACAATCGTGCAGCATTCCTTGGCGGACCGAACGACGCGCTGCTGAGTGCGCGTGATGAGCGCTCTTCGCGTTATGCGGGAGCACAAGTTGCTCTGGGTGTTTCGAGTCGGCGACATGACGCGAAGCTTGGCTTCTATGGATTTGACCAGCGCGATTCCGCGTTCTTCTCGCTCGCTAGCGCGGACAATTCAGGCCGATCGGTTAAATTGCAACAGCAGAATAATCCGAACGGCAGTCTGGTCGTGGGATTTGGCGAAGATCAATTCAAGGCAAACTCGTGGCTCACGCTGAGTGCGGGACTGCGGCTGACGAATTTTCACAGCCAGGTGAATGAGCATGCTATCAGCCCGCGGGTTGGCGCCGCGCTTCGCCTACCGCGCACCAACCTGGTCCTGCATGGTTTCTACGGTCGCTTCTATCAAGCTCCGCCGTTGTCCACCATTTCGGGCCCTCTTCTCGAATTCGCTTTGGCCCAGGGATTCGACTTTATTCCTTTGCGTGGTGAGCGCGACGAGGAATATCAAGTTGGAGTCAGCATTGGATTTAAGGGCTGGTACGTTGACAGTGATTACTTTCGTACTAGCGCCAAGAATTTTTTCGATCATGACGCCCTGGGCAATTCAAATATTTTCTTTCCGCTCACAATCGATCATGTGCGGGTGCGCGCCGTTGAACTTACTGCGCGATCTCCGATACTGCTAAGGTGCGCCCAGATTCATCTGGCTTACTCACATCAGCAGATTCAAGGAGAAGGAGCTGTTACCGGCGGTCTCACGGATTTTTCGCCGCCGCAGCCGCTCTTCTTTCTCGACCACGATCAGCGCGACACGCTTAGCGCCGGCGCCACCGTCAATCTCCCAGCGCGCAGTTTCCTCTCCGCTAACCTTGCTTACGGTTCAGGTTTTCTGAGAGGCGATGGGCCGGAACATCTGACTAATCACACCACCTTCGATCTATCGGTCGGCAAATGGTTCGGCGAGAATTGGATGCTGGGATTGCAGACGGTGAATCTGACGAACGAACGCTTTCTGCTCGACAGCTCAAACACTTTTGGCGGAACACACTTTTCCGAACCGCGACAGCTCTACCTGGAATTGCGACATCGCTTTCATTACTGAATTTGGATAGCTTCGATTCAAATCACGTCTCCGGCGGCACACTCAACTCCGACGTCTGGTGAATCCCCTGCGCGACTTCAGGAAGGATGCCGATGCGCTGATAGATGGGAAGGACTTCGCGGCGCAGCGCAGGCAGCGAGGTTGCGAACCACACGGCACCAACCACGCAACCGATGCCGCCGAAGAGAAGCGTGTGCGGCGCGCCGATGCGTTCGGCGACGCTGCCTGCCAGCAAGCTGCCAAACGGCGCGGTGCCCATGAAGGCCATCGTATAAAAACTCATTACGCGGCCGCGCTTGTCTTCGTCGACGATGGTTTGCAGCACCGTGTTGCTCGCCGCCATTTGGATCATGAATCCGAAGCCGGTCACGACCATCAATGACAAAGCCAGCCAGGTCACGCGCGCAAACGAAAATCCGACGAGACCGACACCGAATGCAGCCGCCGTCAACGGAATGTACTTACCTAATCCGAGCACGGACTTGCGCGCCGCGAGCAATAATGCTCCGGCGAGAGCGCCGACGCCGGAAGCGGCCATCAGCCAACCCAGCGCGCTGGGGCCGCCGTGCAGAATGTCGTTTGCGAAGACGGGCATCAAGACCGTGTAGGGCATGCCAACCAGGCTGACGAGCGCGAGCAGAATCAAGACATTGCGTATCGGCGCGAAGCGGGCCGCATAGCTCCAACCTTCGTAAAGCTGGGCAAACATTTTCGCGTCTTTAGTCGGTCCGGTCATTCGACGAGTGATTGTCATGGCGAGCAGCGACGCGATGACGGCAAGATAACTGATCGCGTCGGCCATGAAACACCAGCCTTCGCCGACGGCGGCAATGACGACGCCGCCGATCGATGGTCCAAGCAAACGCGCCGCGTTTACCATCGACGAATTCAGCGCAATGGCATTCGCGAGATCTTCGCGGCGCTCAACCATCTCGACGACAAAGGCCTGACGCGCCGGCATGTCGAACGCATTAATCAATCCCTGAAAGACACTCAACGCAATCACATGCCAGATTTTGATCACACCGCTGAGTGTCAGCACCGCCAACACGAGCGATTGGACCAGCGCCAGTACCTGGGTGGCGACCAGCAGACGATGACGGTTCCAACGATCGACGAGCACACCGGCAAAAGGCGCCAGAATGAACGATGGGATTTGTCCGGCGAACCCGACGACGCCGAGCAGCAGGGCCGATCCGGTTAAGCGATAGACGAGCCAGCTCGTCGCGATCCGCGTCATCCATGTGCCGATCAGAGAAATGCTCTGACCTGCAAAGAAGAGTTGATAGTTCCTGTGGCTGAGCGCGCGAAACATCGAGGCGCCGGCGGCGCGGCGAATCTGGATCGGAGAATGTGCGGTCGAACTCGCCATGGTTAAGCAGAGATTAATCCGCAGATGACGCAGATGACGCAGATGACACGGACTAATCAGCAGTGGTAGACAGTTGCCTCTCCTATGTTTAGTCTTTGTGCATTCTATCGGTGTAATCTGTGTAATCTGCGAATAATTCTTGGCCTCACTTTCGCACCGTGGTCTTCAAATCAATTTCATCCGAGCTTCGGACATCTGCTTCGAACACGCGCTCCATGTATTTCAACGCGCGTTCATTCTCCGATTCGCTCTGGGACGCGACGCAGTCACACGGAATGATCAAATGAAAATCGCGCAAGTGAGCGTCGCTCGCCGTCAGCAAGACACAGATGTCGCTACTAAAGCCCGTCAAGATCAAAGTGCGCGCGCCGAGATGTTCTAACAGCAGTTCGAGCGTCGTCGAATAAAAGCCGGATTGCTTTGGTTTCAGCACGAAATAATCTTCGTCGGTCGGCTTGAGCAACTCGGCGATGGGACGGCCGCGCGTGTCGCCATCGATGCAGTGCGCGACCAGTCTATGAAAGTCAGAACGCCACTTCCCGAAGTTGTCATTAACATAGATTGCCGGAATCCCTTTGTCAGTCGCGCTTCGTTTCAATGCGGCAATCCGTCGGGCCGCCGGCATCGCATTGCGAAAGAGATCGTCTGCGCCTTCATCGAATTCGAAATCGTTAATCACGTCGATCAGCAACAGCGCGACGGATGAATTGTCGGGAGCGTTACCATGTAAGTCGGGACTCTTGTCCTTTGCCATAAAAAAAGAGCGGCCCGGAGACCGCTGTAAAGTGTCCGAAGCCCGCGCCTTAGCAAGGGCATGGTTCAATAGAATGTAGTGTTGAACCGAGGCCCTTCCTCACGGTCGGGCTGCCGACACGCTAATTAATACGACGTCTTGCTTTTAGCCGACTTGTTCGAATTTCCCATCGTAGATTTGTTTGAATTCGAATTGCCCGCCTTTGCCGGTACGACCTTCAATTCGTTCTTGACCGACTTCACGCCGTCGGTGTCTTTCGCCAGACGTTCTGCTTCCGCTTTGGCGTCAGCCGTATCAACCTGGCCACGCAAAGTTACGGCGCCTTCGACGACGTCCACGTTGATTTTTCGCTCAGGCGTTTGCGTGTCGCCGATCAACTTGGTGACCAGCTTCGTATGCACCCAGGCATCTTCGATCGACTGGCCGATGGTTTCTTTGTTCGCCTTGGCGCGCTCGCGTTCTTCGCGCGCCTGCTCTTCGCTGTAACCGGGAGTCGGCGTCGCAGTAGCGGTTGGCTCAGTTCGTGTGCCTATCGTTTCGCGGTTTGCATTAGTATTTCCATTTGAGTTGGTATTAGTCGTCGTCTCATTGCAGGCGGCAATTGCTCCGAATGAAAAAACGAGCGCTACCAACAGTGCTGCTTTCTTTCTCATCAGTCCTCACTTACTTCAGGGGAGAAAAAGATCGCCAGCTTCACCGTGAGCTGGCAATCTCTCCGCCGAGGTCCTCGACGGCTTCGCCTACTTTGCGTTTTGCTTTTCCGAATTTCTCCTGCAGGCGCCCCTCGGCGCGGTCTGCGCGGCCGCGCGCTTCCAAGTCTCGATCATTGGTCAACTTACCAAGTTCGGTTTTGGCTGTACCCTTAACCTGTTTCGCTTTTCCTTTTATTTCATGTTCGTATCGCATAGCGGTTGCTCCTTTTCGCTCCGTGCTTTGTCGCGCTAAATGACAGCGCGGCGGCCCGTAATCAACTGGATCACCAGTACGACCAGCGCGACCAACAGCAGCAGGTGAATCAAGTTACCTCCAATGCCGCCGATCAAGCCCAACAGCCAAAGCACCAGCAACACCAAGAGAATTGTCCATAACATAATCTCGTCCATCCTTTCCGGAACACTGTGATTCCCGTAGAGATAGCGGGTGCAATGACCATGCCAGCGACTAACCGAGTTGATTAGACGCATGACCGCGTGTTTTTGAATTAAAAGAGGACGATTAGTCGCATGGATAAGAGGCAGCGTTCAGGTAGGAAAAAGATCATTTGACATTTGTCATTGGACATTTCCCATTTGTTAATTTGCTTGCGGTGAGCGAGGGTTTGGGAGTCACGAAAAGGTGGCCACGCAAAATGTCAAATGACAAATGTCAAAATGATCTTTTTGCGAGCCGAACTCTCATTTCACCATCGTCCCCGTCCGGCTCCAGCGGGTGTTGCCGAAGAAATCGAAGGGGCTGTTGAAGGGTTTGGTTTCGTCGTAGGACCAGTAGACGAACATCGCGCGTCCGATGATTAGATCCCGCGGGACAAATCCCCAAGCGCGGCTGTCAAGGCTGTTGTCGCGATCGTCGCCCATCACAAAATAGCAGCCGCCCGTGTGAACCTGCCCGGTCGAATCTTCGCAAGTATCAGGAACCTTGGTCGGCTTTCCGTTAACCGC
>DASQYL010000288.1:0-10045 GCA_035639235.1 Pyrinomonadaceae bacterium
TGCAAACCACGAATGACGAGTTGACTGCGCGTTCGAGTGAATTGCACGAAACGGCGCGGCTTCTGAGCGGCGCGCGCGAACATCTCGATCAAGTCGTACAGGAATTTCCGTATTATGTGCTCGTAGCGCGTGGGCCGAAACTGAAGGTCGAAGCCTACAGCGCGCGGTATGCTTTACTCTTTGGCGATGATGAAGCTAAAGGAAAGCCGATCGAAAAGCTTTTCTCAGGCGACGGTGTGGAAGAATTAATCGCCGCCGCGAAACAAGTCTTGAAAACGGGCGATACCGTCACCACCAGACGCATGGCGGCGCATGTTCCCAATGACAACGACATCGGATCAGAGTTCGTCCACGTCCTCATCGCCGCCAAAGATTGGAAAAACGAATGGTGTAATTATCTTTACGGAAAACGTGACGGAGAAAGAAGCGCGAGCCAAGGCCGCGGCAGATTAACGCGGATATGACGTAAGAGTGTGTGAGCGCAATCTTCGTTTGACTCGCTCTCCCAAAGGGCGGGGGAGGCACCTTCATTCAAACTTACCGTGATTTCACCCAATCAAACCGCGGAGGTTTTGAACCCCCCCGAACTCCTGGCCCAAAATCTCGTAACATTCGCAAGCCATGTGCTCGAGTACCGGCCGGTCCTTAACCACGATCGAGCCGCGATGATATGAGATCGCGTGCAGGCCCTGTAGATGCGAGGCTGCGACGCTGACGCCGGCGCGCCTGACGCTGATTTGCTGGGCAATCTGCTCCTGCGTAAACGGCAATTGTTCAGAACCAATCCGATCCGAAACCATCAACAGCCAAGTTGCGAGTCTTTGCAGCAGCGTATGTCGAACATTACAAACCGAGCGCTGGCAAATCTGCGTGTACACGCGGCGGTAAGCGCGAAGCACTCCGTCACTGACTCCTGGACGAGTATAAAACAGGCCCTGCAAAGTCGGCGTCGGAACGCGCAGCGCAGTCCCTGTCACTGACACGCGTGTCCAATGAAACGGTCGGCCGCCGCCAATCAGCGCCGCAATCCCAACTATCCCCTCGCGACCGGTCATGGAAATCTCGACCGTCGAACCATCTTCCATGATAGCCACTGCGGACACAATCGAGTTGATGGGAAAGTAGATGTAATCGATCTCGTCGCCATTTTCGTAGATCACGTCGCCCGCTTTGATCTCCACCGCTTTCGCCGATGACACAATTTGGTTGAGATCACTCGGCGGCAACGAAGCCAGGACGAAATTGTGCGTAGGAATTACAAGATTGTGCGAACTGCTCGTGTCGTTTTGCGCGGCGCCGTCGCGTTCTTTCTCTGCGATGACGATCCTCGAATGCATAAGCAAACGGTCCTATTCAGGGTAAAGATACCGCGAAGCTTTGCGGACTTGAGAAGGGTCAGGGGCCTTCACTTCGAAAAAATATCAAACACCAATCTCGCGGTCAAACTGATTGCGTCAGAAACCGTACAGACTCACTCGGTATACTTCGTTTTGCAGGTGGAAAATGTCGGGCGTTCGTTCTTAAGCGTGAAAAACTGAGCCGACCACTCGGGTTTCTCCACCTGCGCCAAGTTTTAATCCCCCGACAGAAAGAAAGTTCCCCATGCCCATCGAGCCTGAGGTCGGCTCTTGGTACATTGTCATCGTTTGCGAGAAATGCAAGGCCAGAGTCGTCCTGTTTCGCGATCTCACAAACGGACGAGGCTCATTGAACGCCAGCTATTCGGTTATCTGTCCGCATTGCCATCATAAGGGCGAGTACGAAGCGGTACATTACCGGCACCAGTAGAACGAATCATTTTGATTCTATAGGGACGGGGCTTCTCCCCGCCATACGTTGGTTACGCGCGGGTTACGCGCGGGCGGGGACGAGCCCTGTCCCTACAGATAACTCTCGATTTCACAGGACTTGGCGGTATCCCTCTGAAATCGCGGCGAGAACTTTCTGCTTGACAGGCCGAAACGGCATCCGTTAGCATTCGCCGACGTTTCAATCAGTGCCTGGGTTTGGATTTAGCCTGCCTTCGCATTTCGATTTGCAAGCGCAACAAGCAAAGGATTTTGATTTTTTGCCTCGTAGTATGTGTACTGTGATCAATATTTATCGGATCAAAGTGCATTTTGGATCGTTGTGTTTCCGTATTGCGCCCCGAAAGAAAGCGCGTCCGGCTCACAGCATTAACTTGCGGAACGCGGCTGCGTCCTTCAGCGTGGTTGCTTTCCTTTAATCGAATCGTTAGGAGGATTCGTTTGTATGTCTAGAATAACCGGTAAGGTCAAGTGGTTTAATAATTCGAAGGGTTACGGCTTCATTGAGCAGCCAGGCTCGTCGGATATCTTCGTTCACTACAGCGCCATTCAGGGCGACGGCTTCAAGACCCTCGAAGAGGGCCAGGAAGTCGAATTTGAAGTGACGCAGGGGCCCAAAGGACCACAGGCTGAAAAAGTAACCAAAGCTTAGTCTCCCGGCTTGCTTTGAAAGCATAGCCACTGACCGCTTCCGGTCGTGAGCCCGGAAGACGCGGAATGGAAAAGGCGATCTCAGGTTATCGAGATCGCCTTTCTTCTTTTGGAGTGCGGCGGCCTGCCGCCGCTTTGTATTTCCGAGTTCCGCCTTCAGGCCGCATAAATGCGGAGCTCCAAACGAAAGCTCCGTCAAGCCGGCGCACTCCAGCGTCACTTCTCGACCTTTGCTTTGAAGCTGACGTGGCCGTTATCTACATCCACTGAAAACGTCACGCGATCCGATCCGGTTTTTTCCTTCAGCGCATTAGTCCGCTCCATTACCAAACGATGAAATTTCGAAAAAGTTAGATCGCGCAAGCCTTCGCCGCAACTTTGTTTTGCCTCCACCAGCGCGTCGTAAACATCCTTGACAGTCCTGACGTCGTGGCGAACATCTGTGCAGGAAAACTCTGAGCCCACGAACGGGGGTGACTCACGCTCGCGCGCCGAGGCTCGCACGCCGCCGCCACGTCCCTCTTCACGATCCTGCAAAATGCGCCGCCACAGTTCGCGAAAAGACGCATAACGCGTCTGAATAGAATTGAGGTGATACCTTTCCGCGAAGTTAAGCGTCCGATCGTCGTTCAACCGTTTCAGGTGCGACTCGACGCGCAGTTTCGTATCGTAAGGCGGCCGTTTCGCGCCGCCGTTGAAATAGATGTCAAATTCAACCTTGAGGCGGCGAATGTCTTCTTCAATCCGCGACAACTGGTCTTCAATTGAAACTTCCAGTTCGGATACAACGCCGCGCGCACGTTGCCGTCGCTCAGCCGCCAGACGCGCCAATTTGTTATCAGTTTTGGACACCAGGAGTTTCTCCGTGGCAGCGCAAGCAGGGTCGCTGCCGTTGTTTTCAGTCTAGGTGTTGGCCTTGGACCGTGTCAACGATCTTTTTTCGGCCGGCGCCGAAATTCTATACACGTCGTAATAACGGGCTCTGAACGATAGTACACGGTCAGCGAGATTGCTTCACCGTCAAGAAAAAGCATATTCTCCTGAGGCTTTCTGCCACCGATGACTACATCCGACGAAAACAATATCTGGCTCCGGGCGCTACCATCGATTGATGCGCTCCTCAAAACTGAGACTGCTGCAAAGCTGGCGCCGCAGGTAGGTGCATCGAAATTGGCTTCGCTGGCCAGGCAGGCCACAGAACATCTGCGCCAGGAAATAATTATTCAAACGGCTGCAGAGGATAACGGCAAAGAACCGAATCGTGCCGAGCTGCTGAAACAGGCTGAATCGCGTCTGCTGATCTTGCACGAAGCAGAAATCGCCGGCGGCCTTCGTCGCGTCATCAATGCAACCGGCGTAATTCTTCATACAAATCTTGGCCGCGCGCCGTTAACAACAGCAGCACGCGACGCAATCCTAAACGCTGCCGGTTACTGCACGCTCGAATACGACATCGTCACCGGCACGCGCGGATCGCGCGGGGCTCGCGCCGAACAGTTGCTGGTCGATCTAACCGATGCGGAAGGCGCGCTCATCGTCAATAATTGCGCCGCGGCGGCCGTGTTGGTACTTAATACATTCTCGCGCGACGCTGAGACGATCGTTTCTCGCGGTGAATTAGTCGAGATTGGCGGCGATTTTCGCGTGCCTGACGTGATGGCCCAATCGGGCGCACTAATGATCGAAGTTGGCACGACGAACCGCACGCGGCTAACAGATTATGAAAGCGCGATCAATCAGCGAACGCGGATGATTATGCGCGTGCACACGTCAAACTATCGCATCGTCGGATTCACGAAAACGCCATCGCTATCTGAACTCGCCGAACTCGCGCACAAGGCGCGACTGCCACTTTATGAAGATGCCGGATCGGGCGCGCTGATCGACTTCGATCAATTCGGTATCGAGAGTGAGCCAATCATCAGACAATCATTGAAGCAGGGCGCGGACCTCGTGTCTTTCAGCGGCGACAAACTGCTGGGCGGACCGCAGGCAGGATTGATCGTCGGCCGGCGCGAACTGATCGAAGCGATGCGGCGCAATCCCCTCTATCGTGCCTTACGCGCCGACAAGTTGCGTCTCGCCGGCATCGAAGCAACGCTTGCCGGTTACGCACGTGGAGAGTTGCCATCGACCGTCGAAATGATCGCGATGTCACCCCAAGAAATCGAAAAGCGCGCGAAGAGACTCTTCCGCAAAGTGTGCGTGGAAATTCCCGAGGCGTTGACCATCGAGACAGTCGCAAGTGAATCCGCGGTCGGCGGTGGCTCGGCTCCAACCTCATCGCTGCCGACGACGGTTTTGGCTGTTGCTTGCGAAGGCCTCACCGCGGATCAAGTCGCTGACAAATTACGGCAGTGGAATCAGCCGATTATCGCGCGAATAGCTGATGATCGCGTGCTGATCGATCTCAGAACTGTCTCACCATCTGAAGAAAAAGACATCGAGATGGCGCTGCGCGCGGTCGCCGAACATTAAAATTATTTCCTTCCTCAAAGCCCGACGCCGCAGTGTATAATTCAACTGGCCTTACCGCCTCATATCGCCCTTAGTTCCCGACCGTTCTAACTTGAAGACTTTCACTTGGAAATCGCTAGTTAATTCTCTGCTCTTGTCGTTTGCGGCAGGCATGGTGACGTGTGCGATTTGGCGCGCCGGGTTGATCGATTCGCTGGCTGCGGCTTTCGTCGTGAAAGTTTCGCGGGGAGACGCTCCCTTGCAAACGCCACAGATGTGGATCGGGCTGTTGCTGATATTGGGGGTCGGCCTTAGCGCCGGTTTCTTTGTCGGGCGCGCCGGCGCGCGGCGATCGTTTTGGATTCTCGGGCTCGGATTTCTGGTAACCGCCATTGGCAGCCTACTCGCGTCGTGGCTTTTGAAAGTCGACATTCTATTTGCGCCGCTGGCGTTGGGCGCGATCAGCGCAGTCATCGTCGTGCAGTTATATCGTCTATGGCTGATCGACAGCCTGCTTACGGATCGCGTCAATGAAACTTCGAAGCGCACCGGTTTGGTTGAAAAAAATGCGAGAACCCCGGAATTAGGAAACGGACTCAAACTGTTGCGGACCATCCTTCCCTTGGAAGAAGCCGTTGTCTTCCAGCCGGATGAATCCGGAGAACTCGTGCCGTGCGCGCGTTTGCGCTCGTCCTCGACCAGCGCAATCGAATCAGGACGCAATTCGGTTTGGCGGCAATTCGTAAAGCTCTGCGATCAAGCGTTGCATAAGAAACGAATTGCGCTGGCCTCAGCCGGCACGATCGATTCGTTCGAGACCGTGGCGATGCCTTTGAGTCATGAAGGCCGCACCGTCGGCGTGTTGTTATTGCGACTGCGCGAGAGTTTCGATCAAGCCGATGGCCGATTATTGGACGCCGTCGGCAGTCAAATCGCCCGCAACGTGCAACGTGAAGAAGCCCGGAAAAAGAAGCTCGATGGCAATCTGCCCGCGTTTGTCTCCGCGCGCACATCAAGTTATCGCCTGCATGCTTTCGACTTCCTCAGCGGCGTTATGACTCAACAGCGATTCGGCGCGGAGGTGCTGGCCGAAGCCCCTGACTCTTACGCGCTCGCGTATCTCGACGGCACGCTCGCTTACCTAAATCCAGCGATGACTAAGGCGGCGGGACTCAAACCTGGCGATGTTGAGCAACTCGATCTGTTTGGCTTGCTCGACCGATTCAAGTCGGGCGTCTTTGACGAGCCTTCGCTCGCGGTGCGGCGCGTATTGCAATCGGGCCAGCCGTATGAACGCGAACTGAGCTTTCCCGAACGAAATCAAACGCTCGAGTTGAGAATTTCAATCGCGGGCGATAGCAAGGCCAACAAGAACGGCGCGAGCGGCGCTGATTCACCGCACGTTTCAGCAATCGATCACGTCAATCACAAGATGAAACCTGCGAACGGAAATGGAAACGGATCGTACGATCCGCATCCGCTCTGCTTTACGGTCCGGGTGCGCGATGTTACGCGCATGAAAGAATTCGAGAAATTGAAGAGCGACATGATTTCGCTGATGTCGCATGAGCTGCGGACTCCACTGACCAGCATCAATGGCTTTTCCGAGTTGCTCGCTGTCGACGAAAAGATTCCCTCAGAGTCGCGAGAGTTCGTCCAGATCATCGCCAATGAATCGCAGCGCATGTCGCGCATGATCGACACCTTCCTGTCGGTCACGCAGCTTGAGCGCGCCGACAAACAGGAAGTCGTCCATGTCCCGCTACGTCTCGACGAGTTGGTGCGTGAAGTAATTGCGACGATGCAGCCCGTCGCGAAGAAGAAACGCATGCGCTTCGTCGATCAAGCCAGCGCCAACATCCCGCCCGTCGCTGCCGACAAGAGCTTGATAACGCAGGTCCTGATGAAACTGCTCGACAACGCCGTGCGCTACAGCCCGGAACGCACCACCGTCACCGTCACGACGATGCTCGAAGCTGAGACTGTGCGCGTGATGGTCGAAGACCGAGGCTACGGCGTCCCCACCGATTCAATCGATCGCATCTGGGAAAAGTTCTACCGAGTCGCCCGCGACGGCCAGGAGAAAGACGAAGAATCAACCGGGCTGGGTTTGGCTTTCGTGAAAGAAGTTGTCGAACAGCACGGTGGCTCAGTCAGTGTCGAATCGGAAGTTGGCAAAGGATCGAAGTTCAGTTTTGCGTTGCCAAGGTTGTGATCTTTTTCGAAGCAATGTCCCATGTTTCGGTCCATTGAGAATTCACAACTTGTCACATCTTCCCTTCTTATCTCATACTAAAAAGCGGCTATCATAATTAATCAGTAAGCGAAGAGGTTGTCTAGCGCGCAGGTTTTATCGCCGCGCGCTCGATCTTTATTTGCGATTCTTCAGGGGAATAGTGGCGGACGACGCAGAGACTAAGAATATTGCGGATGGTGACGGAGCAGCGGCTCCGAAGACTTCCGACTTTGAGCTGGCGCAGCGCTCGGCGCAGGGCGACATGGGCGCCTTTCAGGAGCTTTACGAGCGCCACAATCGGCGCGTATATTCTCTCTGCCTGCGCATGACCGGCAACGTCGTCGAAGCGGAAGACCTGGCGCAGGAAGTCTTTATCCAACTGTTTCGGAAGATTGGCAGCTTTCGCGGCGAGTCGGCATTCACCACCTGGCTGCATCGTCTGACGGTCAATCAAGTGCTGATGCACTTTCGCAAGCGCGGTGTGCGGCTCGAGCAGACAACCGAAGAAGGCGAAGTCCCGGTCCAGATTGTCAAAGGCACCGAGAATCCGAATGCGATGCCGGTGGTCGATCGCATCGCATTAGATAAAGCTATAGCTCAGTTGCCGCCGGGCTATCGCACGGTTTTCACTTTGCACGACATCGAAGGACACGAGCACGAGGAGATTGCGCGGATGCTTGGGTGCTCGGTCGGCACGTCGAAGTCGCAATTACACAAGGCCAGAATGAAATTACGTGGCCTTCTCAGGCAACAGAACCCGCCCAAGTAGCAACCAAGAACTCGGCTTGCAAGAAAGGCCGAGGTTCCGTGCTCCCAGAGCGGGCCAGTTTTGACAAAGTGGCACGGGGTCTCGCCCGTGAAAATCACGCGCAGGATGCGCGTGCCACCGGGCCAGTTTTGACATCCGGCGTGCGATTTTCGCCGCTATTTTGCCAAATTAATGATGACGCAGTCTCCCCTTATTGCTTTGAAACCGCGAGGGTCGCGCGTCCCCGGCGTTAGACAGGATGCGCGGTGCATCAGAGGTTGAAAGAAATGAACTGCGAGAATTACCAGATTCTGCTCAGCGACTTTGTCGATGGAGCGCTGTCGGCAGAAGACTGTACGCGGCTTGAGCTGCATTTGAATTCCTGTCCCGATTGTACAGACGCCCGAAATGACCTGAGCGTTATCGTTGATTTTTGCCGCAAGCAGCGAGGCATCTACGATCCCATGCCGAATGATCGCACGATGTGGCTGCGGATCAGCAATCTAATAGAAGCTGAACAAGGTTCATCGAATCACGTTCAAGCACCGACACAAGCCCCCGGCTGGTTCTTTCGATTGATGCACCGAAGCTTTTCGTTCGGGCAGATGGCCGCCGCGGTTGGCGCCGCTGTCATCGTCGTCGCGATGGTGGCATCGTTGGCAGCCTATCGCCTGGCATCGACCGGCCCAATACAAACGCCCCTTTCTCCGGTCGCGAAGAATGCCAATCTCTTAGATCGCATTGCGCAGCAGCAGCAGTTGATCTCTTATTGGAACCAGCGGGTCGAACTTAATAAAGCTCGATGGACTCCGCAGATGCGAGACACCTTCGATCGCAACCTCAGCGTAATCGACGCCGCCTTGAACGATTCGCTGGAACAATTGAAGCAGAATCCGCATGACGCGGTTTCTGAGGATATTTTGAATGACGCGCTGAACGATAAGGTCGCGCTGTTGAAAGAATTCTCCGATCTCTAACGCGAAAGGTACCGGCAAGAGCCCTTCTAACCTCGATGAAATTGTTCTCCGACAACCGCCAGCCTTCGAAGATCCTCGCAGCGGTTTTTTCGATCCTGATCATCCTCATAGGGTCGAGCTTCGCGCTCGCGCAGCAGAAAGTCTCGCGCCGCTATCCCGCCGGCAAGAATGTTCGCTTCGAACTAAAGAACATTACCGGCACCATCACTGTCGAGACGTGGGATCGCGATGAAATCGCGGTGACGGCGCTGATGGATAATCGCAAAGCAACCTTCAATCCGCGGCAGACCGAAGGCGGACTGGTGATCGATATCGTTGGCGACAATCGTGGCCGCAGCGACATCGAGATGAATTTCAAAATTCAATTGCCGTCACGATCGTCCGTCGACCTCGAAACTCACAGTGGCCAAATCAACGTGCGTAACGTGCAGGGCGATTTGGTGCGCGCGCACATCTGGACGTCCGGCGATATTCAATTGACCGGCATCAACGCGTCGCGCGTTTTTGCTTCGAACCTTTCCGGCGACATTTTCTTTGACGGCGATTTCACTGCCGGCGGCACGTATGAATTCAAATCCGGTCGCGGCACTATCAGCTTGCAATTGCCCGCCAGTTGCGGATTTCATCTGGTCGCGACCAACCAAACGAAGCGGATCTCAATGGGACCGTTCTGGGATGAGAGAAAAATGCAACTGCTGGGCGAGGGTCGGCGCATCACCGGTGACGTCGGCGACGGACGCGCTTCCGTTACCATCACCAGCTACCAGGGCGATATCAAATTTTTCCGCCGATAAAGAACGGCGTTAGCGTTCCAACTTTAGTTGGGTTCTTTTCCTTCGAGCCAAATCCCCGACTAAAGTCGGTACGTTAACGCTGCGCCCGAGTATCCTAGACAAAGCCCTTTGTCTCCCGCACAATCCTTCCAAGTGCGTCGCTCGATCGAATCAGTTCTGCGAATTCTATTCCCCATCGTTATCGTTCCCCTGCTCGTTTCATTTTCCGCTACCGCGCAAAAGAAAAATGCCGAACCGAGTGGTCCGTTGATGACGCGCACAACTACGCGTCATGAGAGTTATCGCTTGTCCTTTGGCGGCACGGTAACGTTGATTGGGGCTCCGGCAGGATCGATCACGATCGAAGGATGGCAGAAGAACGAGGTTGACTTGAC
>DASQYL010000289.1:0-3077 GCA_035639235.1 Pyrinomonadaceae bacterium
GCTGTCGAGATGCACGGTGACGCCGCTCATCGCCTTGCTCATCGAGAATTCGGATCGATCTTTCATTTCGATCGTGGAGCCGTCGCCCAGCTTGACCACCGCCCGACCGTCTTTCGCCGTGCGAATCACTTCGCCGCGTTGAATCTTTTCGCCGACGTTAAGCCGTCGCGTCTTCGAGTCAGTCACCGAATATAAAGGACCATCCGCGGCCTGCACCGTAGCTTCCAACGATCCAAATGGCATATATCGCTGGATGATTGGTAGCGCGATCAATCCCAAGCCGATCAGCAGCGCCGCGGCAATGCCCCAACGAAGGATCACCGGTTGCAAGCTGTACTTGGGCGTTCGTCGCTGCTTCACTGTCGCGGTTCGCGCCGGCGTTGCCACCCGAGATTCGCGAGCGTTCTTCAGGGCCTTGCGACACGGAATACATTCATGCGTGTGATCGACGAGCAACAATGAACGCGCTTCGGAAAGCCCTCCGTTCAGATAAGCCGGAATCAATGACTGAAAATCCGCGCAACCTTCGATGCGGCTCGCCGTTGGAGCTTCCGCTGGAGCGCCGACATCTTGTCGGCGGTTCGCGAGCATCCTGCTCGCGTCATTCATTCGCGACCAAACGCGATCCCTCGCATCGTTCATCGCTGCGTTATCGATCTGCTCCGATCGAATGCCCGCGGTAACTTCATCCAAAATATTATCGAGTTCTCTCTTCTTCATGATTTCACTCCAATGATTGCGAATCGTTTTCAGTCTTCAGTTTTCGGTTTTCAGTTCTGACTACACCCTACAACCTAAACCCTATCCCCTGCTTTCAAATATTTCCCGATCTCTTTGCGCAGGCGCGCACGCGCGCGATGCAACGTCACGCCGACAACCAGTGCTGACGTATTCATCATCTGCGCAATCTCGGCGTTCCCATGTCCTTCAAAGTACCGCAACGCAAACATCTGTCCGGCCGTGTCGCCCAGTTTCGCCACCGCTTCCCGAATTAAGTTCCGCAACTCGCGATCGTCGTAATCCGTTTCCGGATTCTGACTCCGGACAAACGGCGCGACGCTGGCCTCACTTTCAAGATCGTCCATCGCCACCGCACGGGCACGCTTGCGACCACGCAATAAATCGAGCGACGCGTTGACCGCCGCGCGCGAGAAATATGCTTCGCTGTTTTCCGCGGCTGCCGCTGCATCGCCGACGCGGGCCATTCGCAGAAACACAGTCTGCAAAACGTCTTCGGCATCCGCCGCGCTTCCGGTGACACGATAGGCGGTGCGGAAAACGCGTTGATTGTGTTGGTTGAAAAGATTTTCGACGCTGCCGGCATCCGACTGCGCGCGGATATTAATCGCGCTGTCATTCGCTCGCGCGACACTCGTCGTTGCAGTGGGACGAGCTGACATCCGAGTATCATAATCGGCAGATGTGCCCGAATTTTCGTAATCTGCTGAGGATTTAAGCGGTTTTACGGCGGCCAGCACAGCATCCTCCTGAAAATCTTCTCCGCTCATAAAACGCTTGAAGCCTCAGATTATTAACACGGGATTACGAGACTTGTTAATTCCAAGTTGCAAGGTATGCAAGCCTCAAATTGGCAGGGCAGCGTAATCGCGTCGGATTCAGCAAATTGATTCGAGACTTATCGAATTCTGATCGTGCCTGAGTTGCTGGCTTGGCCGTGCGCCTTGATCGTGACGAAGCAGGCGCCGCCGGCGATGTTGTCCGGAAGCCGGAAGGTGATTTGAGTGAAGGTTTGGTTGGGAACCGTGCGCACGTCTTCGGCAGGCACGTCAAAGTTGTTGTTGGCGCTGTCGATCAATCTTATGACTACCGACGCCGCGGTTTCGCCCTGGGCCAACGTGAGATTGCCGGCAAAGAGAATGACGCGGGTGTTTCGATCGGCGCCGGCATTTAACCAATCAACCGTATTCGTCTTGTCGAACGGATCGCGCATCGACAACAGAGTTATCGCGGCAGCCTCGCTCGAAGTTGACGCGGGCTGGTTCGTGATCAACTGCGGCGTTGCGCTGGTCGTGAAAACAATGTCGAGGATTGGGTGCAGCTCGATGCCGTTGGGCGCGACGCCGGTTTGGCCATGAAGAAAATCAAACATTGCCACGCCCGTGACTTGCACAGGCACGTTCGCGAATTGAAAGCTCGTGCTGGCGGTGAACATGGCGTTGAATTTCATGCGCGCGTTGAAGATGCTCGCGGCCAAAGGGCTGCCGGAACCGACGCAGCCCGGATTGGGGATCTCGCCGACGATCGTATTGCCTGATTCGTCCTGCAAGACGATGTGGTAATCCGAATCGTCTTCAAACTTGTACTCCAACAGATTTGCGTTGATCGTCCACGTCGATGTCTCGAAAGGAGAGACACGATTGTTCGACGGGATTGGCGACGGCGCGGTCCAACTTCGCATCGTGGCGATCGTCGTTGATTGAGTGACGAAGTTGATTGAAGATGCGTCCGGGTCGGTTCCTGTCTTTACTGACCAGCGTTCGACTCCGCAGTTCGGCGTTGGCGTCGAAGATGGCGTCGGACTCGGTGATGGAGCCGCGCTGCATGTCATTGATGACGATGCGTTGCGCGGATTCGGCACGCCAACGGCGAAGTCCACCGCGTTGTTGTCTGTGTCTGTGCAGCCGTTGTTTATTCGCGATATGGCCGTTGTGTTGCTGGGCGCCCCCGTCGCGCCGCTGCCTTCGAAACAACTCGCGGTGCTGCCGTAACCGACGAGGTCTATAACCAAACCGCCAAGAGAACATGTTCCGGAAAGGGCAACCGAGCTGCTGACCAGCGCGACTTTTCCGGCAGTCGCGCTCATCGCGATCGTGCCCGTGGCGTCCGGCGTCGGCAGATCGACGGAACCGCCGGCGCCTTGCGCTTCCTGAATCAGAAAGTAGTGGCCGGCAGCAATCGTACACGGTGCACTGGCGCAAAGACTCGTGACTTGCCAACTACTACTCGTTGCCGGCGCGTATTGAATGGACCAATTCGAAACATCGACGGCGCTCGAAGTGGGGTTGAACAATTCGATGAAATCGTTCTTGATTGTCGCGCCGCTATTGCCGCCACCG
>DASQYL010000290.1:0-5330 GCA_035639235.1 Pyrinomonadaceae bacterium
CGTCGTAGATTTCTCTCATGCTTACCTCTTACCACTGACGGATCTTGGTTGCTGGTTCTTAACCGCCTGGGTACTCCAGTTGCCGTTACGCGGAGAAGCTCGTTCCAATCAAACCACCGGCGCGCCGCCGCACTGCATAATCTTCTTGTAGGCCCACACGAGAAAAATTCCGAAAGCCAAATTTCCGGGAGGCGCAATGAATAGTCCCATCTTGCCGATCGTCGTGATCGTGTGCGCGACATAGATGTAGGTCCAATCTGAGAACAACTCAGTCAAGCGTACGCCGGCGATCAGCACCAGCCACCAGGGCGCCTTACGCCATTGAATCAGCGCGATCAGCTGAAGCAAGGTAAACGCTACCCAAAGCGCGCCGGTCCGCTTCAACAACCCTTCGACGTCAAGATTGTCGTAATGCACGCCATGGAAAGTCATGAACCACTTATCCGGGAAAACCAGACAAGTGGTGGAGAGCACCAAATCGAGAACCACGAGAAACGCAAGCAGCAAATAAATAAATGTTTTTAGTTTTGGACTAATCATTGAAGCCTCCCTTTGACTACGTGCCCTCAACTTTGTGTTGCAACGGCTCAAGACCGGCATTAAGTCTCGTCGACTGTCTTGCCGGCGCTCTTTTTTTGTTCACCCGGTGGCGTGCCCGCGGCGCGCACATTAATGAATTTACTTAAGGTGTCAAACCAGAATGGTGCACCCAGCGAGACAGCAAAGATGGAAATGAATAATCCGACGATCTTTAGTATCCAGTTTCCGGCGTTGTTAGGAATCTGATCGGAATAGAAAGGATCGTTCGGATCACTAGTCCAACCGAACGGCAACTTGGTCGACTGGGCTGTCTTAAGCAAGGCGTCACGGCTGGAGTCGGATTGTGTCGGGTTCGCGCTGCTGACGGCCTTTTCGGCAGCGCTGACAACACTGGCGCGAAGCGTGGTGTCGCGCAGAAATCGCTTCGCCAACATGAATGAATCGACGTTTCCGGCGATTACGACAACGATGGCGATGGCGAGAAGAATTTTTTGCGTCCAACGTTTGTACCAGCCGCCTACGCGATCCATCGTGTCATTGAACCATTGCTCGACATTGTCTTTGAAAACTTCGATCTGCTGCTCGGCATTGTTTACCTCCCGCCCGATCAGGGCGCTTTCCCGCTTTGATTTATCGATGATCACGAGGAGAGATTCCCTGGTATGACCGGAAGGCAAATCCTCGACTGCTTTCTGAATACTTCCCATTGGATCTGGATAAGCCGCCATGAAACGCCGGCCCAGGGCCAAGGCAGTTTCGAGCTTGCCGGAAACTTCCGTGAGCTTCTTATCTTTGGGTCCAGTGATGTTGTTCGCGGCTTGGGCGGCAGTTGTGTGAGCATCTACCGCGGCTTGTGCCTCTTGCTCCAAGCCCTTGAAGAGGTCGAGGGCAGTCTGCGCTTCAGCAACCGCTTTCATCAGCCCGATATCTGACGGGTTGGCTGCCAAGCGCGTCTGCGCATTCGTGAGTTCGCCCTGTCGTTCCTTGATCTTCTCCAGCCAAATAGTCGGCGCGCCCTTCGCGCCCAGAATATCGAGCAGCGCTAAGGCAAATGTGTTCGACGGCATGTAGGAAGGTAGGCGGTTCGCTTTCTTAGGGTCCGAGGCCTCCCTACTGATGCCGTCGACGAGCCCATGGGTGTAAAGCTGTTGCGACAAGCCGGTGAACTTTGGATCGTTGAGCAGGTTCTTCACTCCGTCAAAGAGATTGGCTCCCCGCTTATTAAATAGGGTCGCAATTCCCTCGTTCACGGCGGTGCAAATGAGACTGAGGAACAGATATACAAAGATCATCCCAATCGCAACATCGAGAATGCTGGAGCCAAACATAGTTTCTCCTGTGCTAAGTCCTTTGGGTAACCGCTACGGTCTCACCTTTCGGCTAAGGCATTTGGCGCTGGTCTTGGCGCCGCAACTAAAGACTAGTCAACCTTCAAAGCGTTTTTAGATACTCGATCAGCGCTTTCTTGTCGGCGTCACTTAAGGTAGTGCCGTATTCATGTCCGCCGTTGCCGTTGCCGGGAATACTTGTGTCGTAGCGAAAGCCCGCCGTCTCAGCTTCGGCGCCATTCGAAACAAAACCGACTTTCTCCTGGTCGTAGACATCATAGCCGCGCCAAAACAAAATCGGACGTTGCGCAGGCGGTGTGAGCAAATCGACCAGCGTCGGCACTGAGCCGTTGTGCAAGTAAGGCGCACGCAACCAGACACCGTCGAGCGGCGGTGAAACATAGCCGTTGGTCTTGTGAAAGTTTTTGAAGCCCCACGAATATCCCGGTTCGTAATTGTTGTAAGCTGTCGCGGCGGCCGCGGTCCACATATCCAGGCGATGCCGATCAGTGCCCACTTGATCGACAGGCACGACGCTTCCCGTCGTCTGTCCACCCGCGTTGTGACAACTCGCGCAGCGCTCGGCATAGATCGCGTTGCCTTTGGCGGTCAACTGCTCATCGATTGCATACGGATATTTCGGCGGAGGAAGATTCATCAACCAGTCTTGCATGCGCGCCAAGCTTTCACGCTGGATGTATTTGTGCGTGGCGCCGTCGCCGATTGCCGAACTCAAGACGACTTCGTCTACCGAAGTGTTCAAGCCGTCCCAATGCAGCGACATTCCCTGTCGCAATTTCAGGTTCCAGAGCGGGACCATGTCTGAATTGCCCACGGTGTCGTCCGGCGTTTGCTTCAAAATTCCGAACTTGATCGGGTTGAATGGATCGATGCGGCCACGGCCCCAGTTGGGCTTCGTGTCCATCCAAGCGAATTGCGTTTTCTGTTTTAGCAGTGCCTGTCTGGTTTGCGGAATTAGCACATATCGGTACAGCAACTTTTCCACCGGCGACAGTTTGTAGACATTGCTAATTTCCTGCATCAGGTTGTCGGCGTTGAAGCGCGGATCGGAGGCGCAGGCGTAAAGAAAACGAACGTAGGCCTGCGGATCAAACTGATGCGACGGTCCGGCAGCAACGATCGTCGGTTTGTCGTCAGGTCGAGCGCGATAGGTGGCGGTGTGACAAAAGGCGCAATTGAGCGCGACGCGATCAAAACCGATCGTCTTTTTGGAAAAGCCGACTGGTAATTCTTTTCCTTCCTCCCAAACTAAACCGAAGGAAGCATAGCCGCCGATGCCTGGTAGCTTTTCGGGAAACATGCGGGGCAAGACGAGCCAGATCCAATAAGGTATGCCGTCGGTCTCTTCGTTTCCCAACGAACCGTATTTGAAATTGTCTTCCGCCGAAGCGTAGTAGGTGGGAACTTCCCGAAACAGATAATACCAGGTCATCGTGCCGCCGATCGCGCCGAGCACGACGATGACAATCAAGAGGACCAACAAAAGTCTGCGGACAACTCGCGACATAAATTAGACCAGGATCCTTTCGCGCATTTTTAAGCCGACTCCTGGCATTCAGTATGAAACGCCAGGTACAACAAAATTGCTTCCGGAACCGCAAAAGCGAAATCAACAATCCCGAAAGGCATGATGTATGAACGCGGAAATCCAAAGAAGAGATATGCCGACCAGAAGAAGACCGTGCCTGCCAAGCGCGAAAAAATTGCCAGGTAGGCATTGGCGCGATAGTGATACGGATTCATTGCCGCCGGGATGTAAAACAACGAGAGCTGACCCAGGAGATACCCGGAACACCTCACCCAAATCGGCGTAGTTGTCGGATCGAGATTCAAGAATGCCAACAGGCGTTGAGGCCAGATCATGATCGGAATGATGAACGAAAAATTAGCGATTATTCCAAGCCAGACCACACGGCCGAACCAGATCGCATACTTGTTTGTTATCGGCGTCGTCGCCATATCGTTCTCCTTCTCGATCAGAGTTTTTTCATATACTCGACCAGCGCGGCTTTTTCGTCGGCCGCCAAAGTCGTGCCGTAGGTGTGACCGGCATTACTGTTTCCGGGCAGCGACGTGTCATATCGGAAATACTTGATTCCGTTTTCTTCCGGCACATTAGATATAAAACCAAGGTTGATTGGATCGAACACATCGTAGCCGCGATAGAATTCTTTGGTCCGTTGCTCGGGCGCTTCGAGCAGGTCGCGCAGCGTGGGCACCGAGCCGTTGTGAAGAAAAGGTGCGCGCAACCAGACGCCGTCGAGCGGCATGTTTGCATAGCCGTCCGTCTTGCGAAAATGCGAGAAGCGCCACGGATAACCGGCATAGAGCGTGTTCTGATTCTCGAGTAATTGGTAAGTGTAGGAATCGAGCCGCTGTCGATCGGTTCCGATCTTATCGACCGGGGTTACCTGGCCCACGTACGCGCCGCCGAACGCGTGACACGCGGCGCAGTTTTGTTCGTACAGCGCCTGGCCTTTTGCCGCCAGTGCTTCGTCAATTGGATAAGGATAGCGTGGCGCGGGCAGGTCCCAGAGCCAGTCCTCGATACGCTTCATGCGCGCAATATCAATCGTCACCGGTGTCACGCCTGCGCCCAGCGCCGCACTCTTGTTACGCTCGACGACTGAAGTGTTGTTACCGTCCCAGTGCAGTTGCATCCCTTCGCGCGGTCTTTGATTCCAAATCACCGGCAAATCGACAGTGCCGATCGTGTGGTCCAACTGCATTTGAAAATTGAACTGTAGGGCTTTATAAGGATTGAAGGTGTCCACTCGTCCCGGTCCCCATTCCGGCCGGCTGTCCATAAACGAAACTAGGTGAGCTTGTTCGATTAATGCTTCGCGCGTGCGCCAGATCGCTTCGCGATAAATCAATTTGTCCGCAGGATTGAGACGGGTGCGCTGGCCGATAGCCTGCATCACATTATCGACGGTGAAGCGATCGTCCAGCGCGCAGGCGTAAAGAAACCGCGCGTATCGCTGCAGATCGAATTTGTTCGCCGGCATTCCCAAGATAATGCGCCGCGGGCTCTGCGGCGTGTCGCGCACGGTGCCGGTATGGCAAAGCGCGCAATTCAAGCCCACGCGATCGATGAGCACGCGTCGCACAGAGAATCCGATCGGCGTATCTCGGCCCGGTTCTTGAATCAAACCAAAGCCTTCGTAGCCTTTGCCGGGGACGGGCAGTTTTTCCGGAAACATGTCCGGCAGAACTTTCCAGATCCAATAAGGAATGCCGTTAGCAGGTTCGGAGCCTATCGATCCGTACTTGAAATGATCGGTAATGCTGACGTAGTCAACCGGAGCGTTGGGGATATATTTCCAGAAGAGCAGGGAAGCGACTATCGCGAGGATGAAAATTACGATCAGCAGATACTTGCCGAGGCGTCTCCGCTCGGAAAACTCGACAGGCGTTATGGGCTCGTAATTCTTAATCATA
>DASQYL010000291.1:0-11175 GCA_035639235.1 Pyrinomonadaceae bacterium
TAGAGGGTAGAGGCTAGAAACAAATTCGTTTCGTTTCGCCCAGCCTCTAGCCTCTAGCCTCTAACCTCTGCTTTCACCGTCGTCCGTTGTCGCGACCTAACGATCGCGCGGCTTCGCGCAACTCTTCGGATTGTGCATCAGCTAGATCGACGCGATCGACAATCCCAACCACCGCGGCCTCGATCGACATGTCCTGATTGCCGATCGCCGAACGCGCCGCTTTGCCAAAGGCGCACATCACCGTTTCACCAGTACCGGCGCCGAGGCGATCGGCGACGACGACCACGTTCTTCGTCGGTTCCTTATCGAGGTCGTACGGATGAACGACGAGGAAGCGCACGCCTTCGAGATCGGGCGTCTTCTTCGTGGACCAAACTGTGCCGATGACTTTGGCTAAGAACATAGCGGCTAGCGTTTTGTTAACTACTTCGCGTCCAAGTGCTTAACCGGAACGAGTCGTTGACCAACTACATCCACGGCGATTTGGGATTGTTCAAGTCGAATATAACCCAGCAAAGGCTCGAATGTGCCGTCGGGGGATTCCATATCCATAAAAACGACCTCGCTAGATATGGAGCGAAACCCCTCCACTTGAATTTTTACAGGGCCGAAGATCTCACCAGGAACGAGTGACTGTGTGGCCGTTTCGAAATCGAGCGTACCAAAGTGTTGCAAGCTCCCCAGCCGATCGCGCCAAGCACTGGGTAGCACCAGATGAGATTTCCCTGTATCTACCAGAGCATCGCATCGGAAACTCTCGGAGTTGTCGAGGAGATTTTCAATCGTCACACTGGCGGTGAGTCGTCCCATTGTTGATTGTATTAGGCCTTCGCGAACACTTCGGCCGGTTCTCCAATATCGCGCGCCGACGGAGTAATAATCGTCTTCGGTCCGACGTAGATCTTTTCGCCTTTCTGAATTGCGCGCCGCACGTCGTCTTCACTCACAAAATCCGCCGTCTGATGTCCGTTCGAAGCAGTCGTTGCCGGCGCGGGGCGCGATGCGCGGCCGTTTCCGGCATTGGCAGGATGGGGCTCAACTCGCGGCGGAGTTGGTAACGGCGCCGGCTCGGAAGGCCGATTCGCGAGAAACCGATCGACGATCGCCGCGATCTCTTCGCGACTGACTTTTGGCGCCGGCGGACGAGACGATGAAGTTGCCGGCGCGTTCGCGATCGCTGGCTGCGGTATGACTGCAGGTTGCGCCGCGATGGCGGGACGCTTACTCGCCACCGGCCGCGTCTCGAAGGCGACGCGCTTGATGTCCATCAAGTGCAGCGGCGAGACATTGTCCGAAGTCACGTTGCCGCCCCACGATCCACAACCGAGCGTCATCGACGGCGGTAAAGCGGTGGAAAATCCAATCGCGCCATGCGTCGTCGGAGTATTCACAGTGATACGCGAAGCGGGCATCTCCGCACCGTAACGCACCGCCGCTTCGCGGGAGCGCGTGTGGACGCCGGCGGTGTGGCCCATGCCGCCGTAATGCAGGACTTCGTTGCAGCGCGCGGCGGCACGTTCGATTCCATCTTCGACATAGAACGCGAGAATCGGCGAAAGCTTTTCCATCGAGAGCGGAAAGTCGCGGCCGACTCCAGCCACGTCAGCCATCAGGCAACGCGTACCCGGCGGCACACTCAGTCCGGCCATGCCGGCAATTTTTTCAACCGACTTACCGACGATGGACGGATTCAAGCTCCTTTGGGGTGTGGCCACGATTTTCGCGAGTTGATCCGCTTCCGATTGAGTCAAAAAATGCGCGCCCTGCAACTTGAACTGTTCGCGCACGGCCATCTCGATCGGAGCATCCACCACGATTGCCTGTTCCGATGCGCAAATCGTCCCGTTATCAAAACACTTGCCCGTCAGAATATCCTGGACCGCTTTCGGCACATCCGCCGAGCGCTCGACGAAAACGGGAACATTGCCTGGGCCCACGCCGAATGCCGGCTTGCCTGACGAATACGCGGCGCGCACCAAACCAATGCCGCCGGTCGCGAGAATCACCGCCGTCATCTTGTGCTTCATCAAAGCTTCGGTGCCTTCGATGGTCGCGGTCGTCATGCAACCAATCGCATCGGCGGGCAAACCTTCTTTCATGCCCGCTTCACGCATGACTTTCACGGTTTCATTGATGCATCGCGCCGCAGAGGGATGCGGCGAAAGCACAATTGCGTTTCGCGATTTGATTGCGATCAGGATTTTGAAGATTGCCGTTGATGTCGGATTGGTTGAGGGAACGATGCCGGCGACCACCCCGCGTGGACTGGCGATCTCGACAACATCTTTCGTTTCGGAGACGACGCCGACGGTACGCAGGTTTTTGAAATAATTCCAGACGATTTCGGCCGAGAACTGGTTTTTGACTTGCTTGTCTTCAGCGATGCCGTAGCCTGTTTCTTCGACCGCCAGCGCCGCGACGCGTGGCGATTCGCGCAGCGCCGCTTTGGCCATCACGTCACAAATTCGATCGATCTTTGTTTGATCGAACGTGGCTACTTCCGCTTGGGCGCGATGGGCTGCTTCAACTAAATCGCGGGCTTGCTGAACCGAAATTAAATCCTTGTCGGCCGACATACATGCCTCCATTGCCAATTGCCGATTTCCAATTGCCAATTACTATGAATTCAATCGGCAATTAGCAATCGCAAAACGGCAATGCTTTTACTTCGCTCTCTCTCTCGCCGCTTCACGTGCGCTCAACGTGCGTCCAGCGTCGCCCTGTCCCAACTGACCGCGCGCCGCGCCGCCCAACTGCGCCTGCTCGTCGGGGCTGTATCCGGTGCGGCCGTTGACGGGCAAAACGCGTTCGACCTCGGCGTGGGGCCGCGGGATCACGTGCACGCTGATCAACTCGCCCACGCGGCGGGCTGCGGCAGCGCCTGCATCTGTGGCAGCTTTTACCGCGCCGACATCGCCGCGCACAAACACGGTGACGTAACCCGCACCGATGTATTCCTTGCCGAGCAGTTGCACGTTCGCCGCTTTGACCATCGCGTCAGCGGCTTCGACGGCGCCAACAAAACCTTTCGTCTCGACCATTCCGAGTGCTTCCAGGGGCATCTCCGTCAGTCCTCAACTTTCAAGATTGTTGAAGTTAAAAAACAATTTGGATTACGCTTCAAGCTACCACCGCGCTGCGCAAGAATCAAGAGAACTCCCCGATGGGTAGAGGGCTATTAGGAGCTTCTCAAGAACGAGAAATCAAAAGCCAAGCATGTTGAGAGTTCCGGTTCTGAAATTCGAGTTGACGAAAAGCGTGGAAATCTTTGCCACGAGTCCAGCGCGAATATCCTCCTGTGCCTCAAGCTCCTTATTCATCTCAGTCTTCATCGCATCTATTTTCTTTTGACTCTCGTCATCAACTCTGTATTCGGAAGAATCGATAAATTGCCACAAAGGCTCGGTTGCATCAGTGGTAGCTTCCAGGCTCTTTTCGTAGTCTTTAATGTAGGCATCCAATTGTTTCAGTTGATCAGGCGACAATAACTCAAGCTCACTCGCTTCTCGGTGAAAATCCATCGGCCAAAACCGGGTTACGCCGATATTCAGGGAGCGTTCAAGGTGGTTCTTGGTTAATTCGTTTTGCGCTTCCTTCAATTCTATACCCGAAAGCTTCATACGATGAGCGTGATCATTGAAGGCCGTCATCAGATCTCCTACCTCGTTTACCTTATCGGTGAACTCATTATCATGATCTTCAAATCTCATTGCTCTCGTCCGCCTCGCCTCACGCAGTGATTTGATGTCATTGTATCGAGCACCTATCATCGGAATTAAGAGATAAGACACCAAGGCGCCAAAAGCTATCACTATAAAACGACGCCATGGAATTTGTTTGAAAAACGTTGGCATTTTGGGGAGCCTCCTGAAATGAGAATTGCGCGAGACGTGAGCGCCTTATACCACCCTCATAGACATGAACGCAATTTATTTTCGTGGTGGTTAGGAGTTGCTCCGCACCTCTAATGGCCCACCACCAAGCATAAAGTTTGACAACGTTTCGAAACGAGCGTTATAGTGCGCGGCAACGTAACGTGTTTCGGGTTCCGATCGAGTTCTGTTGCCGGCGTCCTTTTTGCTTTGGTCGGTATCTGTTGCGACCCGCATGAGTTAGGATCGACTCAGTCGAATGTCTGAAAGCATCGGAGAAAAGCTGCGACTCGCACGCGAGGCGCGGGGCATTGCTCTGCGCGAGATCTCCGAGCAGACCAGAATCTCAATGCGATATCTGGAAGCGATCGAGACCGAAGATTACAAGCGTCTCCCGGGCGGCATTTTCAATCGCAGCTTTATTCGTGCTTACGCGAAGTTCATCGGCTTCGATGAACACACGGCGCTGGAGGATTACGCGCGCACGCTCAGAGAACGCGGCGAGTCCGACGAAGAAGGCATGAAGGTGCACCACGCACTCGTCTATACGGATGAAGGCGTCACCCAGAACCGATCTGGCCTCAGGACTTTGATACTGGCGATAATTATTCTAGCGGCGCTCTCTGCGGCAGTCTGGGCCGGGCTGCACTTTTATCAAAAGAGTCAACGTGCGCGCGGAGCGGCCGAACCAAACGACGGTCGTATATCTTTATTTGCGCTCAATCTGATATCTGCCATGGTGAAGGAGGACGGGTACGGCTTCATTGAATGAGTTTGTTTGGGTGTTAACGCTGCTTAGGCCGCAACGCGCGCAAATCTGCCTGAGAGACTTTGTTGAAATTGATGGACGCCCGCAGAGCACTGCGGGCTTTTTTGTATTTGCAGTAAATTAGAAACGAATTAAGGAGCGATCGCAGCAATCATGATAATTGAGAATATTCCCGAAGGCCTCACGTTCGATGACGTGTTATTGGTTCCGGCGCGTTCCGACGTGTTGCCAACTGAAACCGACACCTCAACCCAATTCACTCGCGGCATTCGCCTGCAAATTCCTTTGTGTTCGGCCGCGATGGACACCGTTACCGAAGCGGCGCTGGCGATTGCCATCGCGCAGCAAGGCGGCATCGGCGTGGTCCATAAGAACCTCAGCATCGAAAGACAAGCCGAAGAAGTAGATAAAGTGAAACGTTCGGAATCCGGAATGATTGTCGACCCGGTAACGATTCGCCAGGACCGGCCTGTCCGCGAAGCACTCAATGTCATGGAGCGTTATCACATCAGCGGCGTTCCGGTGGTCGATGAAGACGGGCACTTGGTCGGCATCATCACCAATCGCGATTTGCGTTTCGAAACACGTTTCGAGCTAAAGGTTTCGGAAGTCATGACGCCGCAGCCGCTGGTCACGGTGCCGGTTGGAACGACTCTCGATCAAGCCAAAGCAGTTCTGCAGGAACATCGCATCGAGAAACTTCTCGTGATTGATGACGACAAACATCTGAAGGGATTGATCACCGTCAAAGATATTCAGAAGGCGATTAAGTATCCCACGGCCGCCAAAGACGATCTCGGCCGGCTGCGAGTCGCGGCGGCAATCGGTGCGACCGGCGATTTCAGGGAACGTGCCGACGAATTAGTGAAAGCGCGCGTCGATTGTTTGGTGATTGACACTGCGCACGGACATTCCGTTCGCGTGATTGAAGCGGTGAATGAGATCAAACGCCGTCACGCGGAGACGCAACTGATCGCCGGCAACGTCGGCACCGGCGAGGGTGCACGTGAATTGATCGACGCCGGTGTCGATGCCGTCAAAGTTGGTATCGGCCCAGGATCGATTTGCACGACGCGCGTCGTAACCGGCGCCGGTGTCCCGCAAATCTCGGCGATTCAATCGTGCGTCGACGCCGCGCGCGGCTCGAACGTGCCGATCATTTCCGACGGCGGCGTGAAATTTTCCGGCGACGTTGCGAAAGCGATCGCTGCCGGCGCAGATGTCGTGATGGTTGGATCGCTCTTTGCCGGCACCGAAGAAGCGCCGGGCGAAGTCATTCTCTATCAAGGCCGGAGCTTTAAGATGTATCGCGGCATGGGTTCGATTGGCGCCATGCGTGAAGGCTCGCGCGATCGTTACGCGCAGGAACAAACCGAAGTTGAATCGAAATTAGTGCCCGAGGGTATCGAGGGCCGCGTGCCTTATCGTGGCACGCTGGCCGAAATGGTGACGCAACTCGTCGGCGGCTTGCGCTCAGGCATGGGCTACACCGGCTGCCACAACATCAAAGAATTTCAGGAGCAAACAAAATTCCTGCGCGTGACCGCCGCCGGCCTGCGCGAATCGCACGTGCACGACGTGGTGATTACGAAAGAAGCTCCGAATTACCGGTTGGAGTAATTCGGTTACTTGCCAGCTTGAATTGCGCGCAAGCGCTCGATGACTTTGGCGTCGCTGAATTTTGCGGCACCGGCTTTGGTCAACGTCTTCAATTCGCTGAAAAGTTTCTTATCGACTTCTTTGAAGTTAAAGCATGACTTGCCCTGCATGCGCTGCTTTAGTTCTGGGCTTGCATTCTTTATCAATTCAGGTGAGACATAGACGGACATCAAATGAAAGCTCACGTAGTTCTTCCCCTTGCGCACGCCGCCGAAGGCCAGAGGCTGTTTATTCTTCATGAGATAGCGAGTGTTGAGCCAGTAAGAGTCGTCGGTGTCTTGCGCCACATCCATCTTCTTAAGATAAGGTTTGAAGATTGATTTGAGCGCTTCGAAGACTTCGGTGAAATTAGTCTGCTGTTTCATGTTTATCTCCAATCGGGCGCGACCAATCTCCTTCGCCCATCAGTCGCAATCGAAATTCCCGGCTCATCCAGTTGCTTTCGATCCCAAAGCTTGCAGGTGACTTGCCGATGCGCTTGATCGAGCGCTTCACAGTAATTCGTGTAGGTGCAGCGACGCACTTCGTCACCGCGTCCAGCTTTGACTTTCCGAAACCAATCGGGATCGGCGAGCGCCTGACGCGCCATGCCCACAATGTCTGCGTCGCCGTTTTGCAGAATCGCCTCAGCCTGATCGAAAGTCGCGATGCCGCCTGTCGCTACCACCGGCGTGTTGAACCCCGCATCATTCATCGCGCGTTTGATTTGGCTGACCAGCGGCACGCTGCGGCCGAATGGCCCACGCGCGTCCGATAAAGTCGTCGGCATGCATTCGTAGCCGCTCTGGCCGGTGTATGGATAGACCGCCTGGCCGACTTTCGGTTGCTCCGCGTCTTCGAACTTGCCGCCCTTGGAAACTGAAAGATAATCGAAGCCGGCTTTGGCAAACTCAACGCCGAAGTACACCGCATCGTCGATGCGATTGCCGCCGGCAATCACTTCATCGCCCAGAAAGCGCACGCCGACGACGTAATCGTTTCCAGCTCTCTTTCGTACTTCACGATAGACTTCGAGCGGCAGCTTCACGCGATTCTCGCGCGCACCACCATAACCATCGTCGCGATCGTTCAAGGCGCTGAGAAACCCGGCCATCGTGTAAGCGTGCGCGTAGTGCAACTCAACGCCGTCGAACCCAGCCTCGCGTGCGCGCGCTGCGGCGTCCGCGAAAATCTTCGGCAGGACCTGCGGCAGTTCTTTAATGTGCGCGAGCTGCGTGTCCGTTACGCGCTCGCGGTAACCGAAGCGCAGTGATTCAAGTTCGCGATCGTCGAGCACATGCTCAATGACATCAGTTTCTGCGCCGGCGAGAAACGCGCGTACATTCGATTCGTCTGTCTTAATCCAATTTGAATAGCCGGTGAGTTCAGATAACCGCTTACGGTGTCGATCAGTGATTGCGAGGAAGCGTTCGAAGTACGTGTGCGGCTCGGGTCGCCGCCTGACAGCCAGAAAGTCGATGATTTGAATAAATATTTTCGTCTCGCCCTCGCTTGCTTGCCGAACTGTTTCGACGAGTTGCCGAAGTCCCGGAATGAAACGATCGTCCCCGATTCGCAAGAGTGGCCCGCTCGGAATATCGCGAATGCCGGTGGCTTCCACCACTAAAGCTGCTGGGCGGCCTTCAGCGAATCGGCGATACCAATCGAGATTGTCTTGCGTGACGAATCCATCTTCAGTCGCGCGCCAAGGGACCATTGCCGGAACCCACGTGCGACTCCGGATCGCCGATGGGCCAACGATAATTGGCTGAAACAGCATCGCGCGCGCAGCTTCGTCAGCCGTCGGCCACTGAGTTTCAGGAATCGGATGTTTGATCGGATTCGCGAACTTCCACATGATCGATGAACTTTAGCAGTGTCAGAACCGGCAGCGGTAGCGACCGGATCAAAGCGCACCCTTTGATTGAGAAGGGTAGGAGACGCGCGTGAGCCTCTTGATCGGGTCGCTACCGCTCCCCGTTCTGACACCAGCGTGATAAATTACGGCGTACGCTTTATGACTGACGAACTTCTCAAATACCGATCTGAATTTCCGATCCTCGACCAGACTGTTTACTTAATCTCGCACAGTCTCGGCGCGATGCCGCGCGCGACTTTCGATCGCTTGCATGAGTACGCGGACAAATGGGCGACTCGCGGAGTCCGCGCGTGGGCCGAAGGCTGGTGGGACATGCCGGTCACGACTGGAAACCTGATCGCGCGCATCATCGGCGCCGATGAGAACACGGTCGTCATGCATCAGAACGTTTCGATTTGCCAGTCTTTGATTCTTTCGTGTCTGCTTCCGCTGACGACAAGTTCAAAGCGCAACAAGATCGTCTGCGAAGATCTGAATTTCCCTTCGGTGATGTACGTGTACGCAGCGCACGCACGGGCTCATAACCTGAGGATCGAAACCGTTAAGTCGGACGACGGCATCACGATTACGCTCGAGCGCATGCTCGCCGCGATCGATGAAGAGACGCTGCTGGTTCCCATTTCTCACGTGCTTTTTAAGAGCGCCTTCCTGCAAGACGCGAGAGCCGTCACGGAACGCGCGCACGAAGTCGGCGCGATGGTCGTGCTGGACACTTATCAGTCAGCCGGCACGGTGCCGTTCAGCGTCAAAGAGTTGAACGTGGATTTCGCAACTGGCGGTTCAGTGAAATGGCTTTGCGGCGGACCGGGCGCGGGTTATCTTTATGTTCGGCCTGACTTGATCGAGACACTCGAACCGAAGACGACCGGATGGATGGCCCACGAACACCCGTTCGCGTTTGAAACTGAAATGCACTATGCGCCGAACATCACGCGATTTCTGCACGGCTCGCCGGCGATTCCGGCGCTGTATGCCGCTGACTCGGGATACAAAATCATAAACGAGATCGGCGTTCCCGCGATTCGTGAAAAGAGCGTGCGTCAAACTCAATACTTAATTGAACTGGCGGCGGCGGCGGGCTTTCGCGTGACTAGTCCCAAAGATCGAAACCAGCGTGGCGGCACGATTACGGTTTGGGATGACCACGCCGCGGCGCTGACCAAAGAACTAATTCGGCGCGAATTCATCGTTGATTATCGTCCGGGCGCGGGCGTGCGCATCTCGCCGCATTTTTATACCAAGGATGAAGAGCTGGGATTGATCGTCGCCGAGATGAAGAAGATTCGCGACACGCGCGCGTACCAAATTATTGAGCAAGTCGGGGCCGCATTTTGAGTTCGGAGTTCCGCGTTTACGCGGCCTCCTGAAGGCAGAACTCCGAACAGGAGGATCATGAAAGTCTTTCGCGAATCGCAGGATCTGCTGGAGACGGTAATTTCGGGAGCTGAAGAGAACAACGAGTCAGCGCGCGTTGTCGCGGCAGATCTAACTGAAGCGCAACTCAATTGGAAACCGTCGTCCGATCAATGGAGCATCGCGCAATGTCTGGAGCATCTGGCGGTCGCCACGCGTGGCTTCGATCAATACTTTGCCGCGGCGCTTGAACGCGGTAAGAATCGATCGCCAGTGAGCAACCCGCCTTACAAGCCTTCGATGATGGGCGGCTGGCTGGCGCGGCATGTGGCGCCGGAAGCTCCACGAAAGTTGCGCGCGCCAAAAATGTTCCGGCCCGCCGAAGCCTCGAACATTCGCGATTCACTGCAGATGTTTCTCGCCGAGCAAAACAAATTCATCGACTTTGTGCGGCAATGCAACGGCGTCGATTACAATAAAACGCGTATCCGCTCGCCGGTGACGCCGCTCATGCGCTACAGTCTCGCCGACGCTTTTGTGATCACGGTGCTGCACGCACAACGCCACCTGGAGCAAGCGCGCCGCGTGCGCGAGTCGACGCAATTTCCGCAAACGTAAACCAAATCTATGTCGAAGGAATACGGCCAGAACGCGCCTCTCTCGTACAACAAATATCTGCGCGTGCCGGAGTTGATCGATCTGCAAACGTGCCTCTCGTCGCCGGCGCAACATGACGAACTGCTCTTCATCACTGTCCATCAGGCTTACGAACTTTGGTTCAAGCAAATCCTGCACGAGATTGACGCCGCCGTCGCGTCCATGAAAGACGATCGCGATCTGGAAGCGGTAAACGCTCTGCGCCGCGTCGTCGAGATCGAGAAATTGCTCGTCGCGCAGATTCATATTCTCGAAACAATGTCGCCGCTGCGCTTCCTCGGGTTTCGCGATGAGCTGAATCCGGCCAGCGGCTTTCAATCCATGCAGTTTCGCGAGATTGAATTCTCATCGGGCCTCAAGAGCCAGGAGATTCTGCGCGAGTTTGCCGGCGATGACTTTGCGCACGCGCGTCTGGCCGCGCGCATGAACGCGCCTTCGCTTTCCGAAAGCTTCTTTGCGTTGCTGCGGCGCCGCGGTTTTGATACTCCGGGATCCGACTCACCGCGTGATACGAAAGAACGTCGGACAAACTACGGCAAGCGGCAGCGCGCGATCGTCGAAGTCATGACGCACGCGGATAGGTTTTACAAGGAATATCAACTGGCCGAAGCATTACTCGAGCACGACGAATATTTTTCGTTGTGGCGATCGCATCACATCAAAATGGTCGAGCGCATGGTCGGGGCGAAAAAAGGCACCGGCGGCTCGGAAGGCATTCGGTATTTGCAGACGACACTCGATAAGAAGTTCTTTCCAGAGCTATGGGAAGCACGGACTTATTTGACTTCGAAACATGACGCGTCGAAGTGTCCTTTTGCGAAGACATAGTTACACCTCCCGTGGAAATCAAACACCTTCTAAAGTCACAAGCCAACCAAGTTTTTCAAGCGATCAAGGAATCCGGCTTAGAACCCATCGACTTTGAGTGGCGCGATACAACCGGCCATACTTCAGGGACAACTGTTTCCCGTCTAGTTCACAAACTTCGGGTTATTATTTCATCTTTG
>DASQYL010000292.1:0-6348 GCA_035639235.1 Pyrinomonadaceae bacterium
TTTACCGCCGGGTTAAACAAGGTCTTACTTTAGTGGGATCGCGGGTAACGTCAGCTTCATAACCGCCATTCGCTGCAGCTAACGATCGAACTTTCACCGTGACGTGAGTTAGGCCCATACGTTACAGATTAACAACACGAACCTAAGGTCGCCAAGATGGATAGAGTCAGGGCATCAGCACGACTTTACCGATGTTCCGGCGTTGCTCAATATAGGAATGCGCTCCTTGAATCTGTTCGAAGCGAAAGACGCGATCGACGTGCGGTCTGATCCAACCTTCCGCCACGCCGCGCATGATCTCCCGCGTCCAGCCGGCGACCTTTTCGCCTTCGCCCCACATGTGACCGAGGTTCAAGCCGAACACGGCTTTGTTGCGATTCATCAAGCCAAGCGGATTGAATCGTGGCATCGAAATGACTGCTTTGAGCGCGCGCCATTTGCCCCCCATGCCGGACGCGGAAGCCACTGACATCCCAAACACCCCCATGCGGCCAGTCGAGCGCAGCGCACGATAGCTTTTCTTCCAACTCGATCCACCGAGCGGATCAATTATCAGTTCCACACCCCGATTATCGGTCAGCGACATCAGTACTGGGAGCCAATCCTGCTCACGATAATCGATTGGGTGATCAAGACCACGTGCACGGAGAAACTCGTGCTTGCCCGCGCTCGCAGTACCAAACGTTCTCGCGCCGATGTGTTTTGCGATATCCAGTGCCGCCAGCCCCACGCCTCCGCCGGCGTTATGAATCAGCACGACTTCATCTTTTTTCAACCCGCCCATCGTCACTAGCAGGGCCCAAGCCGTCAGGTAATTCACGGGAATCGCGGCAGCCTGCTCGAAAGTCAGCTTGTCTGGCTTGTCGAATGTCTGCGCGAAAGGCACCGCAACCAATTCAGCCTGGCCGCCGAATCGCGTCATCGCGATTACCGAGCTCCCAATCATGTCGGCATCAACGTCGGCGCCCACTGCCTCGATCGTTCCCGAGACTTCATATCCCATGACGCAAGGCTTCGGCGGCCCATCGGGATACAGACCTTGCCGCGCCAGGATGTCGGCGAAATTCAAGCCGGCAGCTTTGACGCGAATTACGACCTGCCCAGATTTTGGCTGCGGATCAGGACGCTCTTCGACTTTCATTACCCGCACGTCACCGGCAGCAGTGGTCACAATGGCTCTCATATCAATTGACGCAAACTGTTAGTTTGCGAACGACTGAAATCATCAAAACGCAAATTAACAATTTGCGTTACAAGAAAGGCGCAGGTTTGATCCTGCGCCTTCAAAGTTTCAGAACGGAAATGCGTTACGCGCCTTCAGCCTTCGTCTGCTTGTTAGGCTGCGGCACCACGCGCAGATAAGGCTTGACTGTCTTCCAGCCACCCGGGAATTTTTCCTTTGCGGCTTCGTCATTGACTGCCGGAACGATGATCACGTCGTCGCCGTCTTTCCAATTCGCCGGCGTCGCCACGCTGTAATTTGCGGTCAATTGAATGGAATCGATCACACGCAGAATCTCGTCGAAGTTGCGGCCCGTGGCCATTGGATAGACGATCATCAACTTGATCTTTTTGTCTGGACCGATCACGAACACGTTGCGCACCGTCATGTTGTCCGCCGCCGTGCGACCCTCCGACGTGCCGCCGGTGGCCGCCGGCAACATGTCATACAGCTTGGCAACCTTCAGATCGGTGTCGCCAATCATCGGATAGTTAGGCGCGTGACCGGTGGCGTCTTTGATGTCATCGGCCCAGCGCGAGTGGTTGTCAACCGGATCGACACTAAGGCCGATCACCTTCACGTTACGCTTATCGAATTCAGGTTTGATGCTGGCCACGTAGCCCAATTCCGTAGTACACACGGGCGTAAAATCCTTCGGGTGCGAAAACAGAATCCCCCAACTGTCTCCGAGCCACTCATGAAAATCGATCGTGCCGTCTGTCGTCTCGGCCGTAAAATTCGGCGCGGTATCTCCTAAACGTAATGCCATGATGCGAACTCCTTTTTTGGGAAGATGGATCGGACATCGCGCGGGCCGACGTCAAAACCAAATTCATTGTTGTTGATTTGTGCGAGCGATTCTCAAACTAAATCAGAACCAAGTCAAGCAAATCGTAGACACCGTTCAATTTAATTTGCGCTCCTTTGCGACTTTGCGTCCTTTCCGTGAAACCAGTCTTTTTTAGACGATCGACTCTCTCGCCAAGACACGAAGGCGCAAAGAGACGCAAAGTAGCCGCATTACCAAATCGCAGTCAGTCTTACGCCGCCACCATCGCAATTTTATTTTTGTTGGCCAGCGCAATCATCTCATTGCGATCGAGCATCAACGTTTTGTTTGCAGTGAGGCAAAGGCAGGTCGCGTGCGCCGAGATCATCGATTCAATCGTGGGCACGCCGACAACGGGAACATCAAAGCGCATGTCCTGATCGGGTTTGGCGATTTTCACGACGGTAAGCCGCCCGCGCACGAGCGCGCCCGCGCGACGAATGACTGCGTCGGTGCCCTCCATCGCTTCGATGGCGATGCAAGCGCGATCGCGCACGACAATTGTTTGGCCGAGATCTAGCCGGCCGATTTCGCGTGCGACTTCCAATCCATATTCGATATCGCCGCGCTCACGATCATCGGGAGCGCGTTTCGATAGCGTGCCGGGTTCCGGTAATTCATCCTTTAGAAAGAAAGTCGAATCGATCAGTTCGATTCCCTCGCTCGCGAGTTCGCCGGCCACTGCGCCAATTAACGCGTCGGTGTTTCGTCGCGGCAGGCGCAAAAGCATCTTCAACATACGCACGTCCGGGATCGCATTGCTGAAAATCTGAACGTGCTTGACCTGGCCCGCCATGATCGCTTTGTCAACGCCTTCATTCTTAAAGAACTTGAGCAGCTTTCCGAGCTGCCCAATGCCGACCCAGGTCAGTCGATCGGCGATCTTCTCAATGGCCGGATCTGTCTCTTCACGAATCGCCGCCACGGCGACCTCAACGCCGGCGCGATGGGCGCCTTCGACGACGAGGAACGGAAATTTTCCGTTGCCGGCGATGAGACCGAGTTTCATCGAACCATTAACCACAGAGGACGCAGAGGTTCGCACAAGTTGCCGAGAATTTCCTTCCCTCCCTTTGCGATTCCTCTGTGTCCTCTGTGGTGAGACTACTTCACTACGCCACGTTTGGAAGTCTCAACGAAGAGCGTGAGTTCATCGACTTCGGCGACGCCCTGAATCTCTGCGCGGATTCGTTCGATTGCCTGTGTCGTATTCAACTTCGCCGACAACAGCAAATGGAAAGCGTGATGTAACGCTTCGATCGTTTCGCGCGAATAGCCGCGACGGCGCACGCCAACCTTGTTCAAGCCATAACATTTTGCGTGATTGCCGACCGTGAGTGCGAACGGCAGTGCGTCTTTCACGACGACTGAATAGCCGCCGATGTAGGCTTCGCGTCCCACCCGGCAGAATTGATGCACGCCCGAATAGGCGCCGACGTTCGCACCGTCGTCGATTGCGACGTGACCGGCGAGCGTGGCCGCATTCGCCATGATGACGTTATTGCCGATCAAGCAATCGTGCGCGACATGCGCCTGGGCCATCAGAAAACAATCATCGCCAATCCGGGTGAGGCCGCCGCCGCCGAAGGTGCCGCGATGGATCGTGACGAACTCGCGAATGCGCGTACGATTGCCGATCTGGGTTTCGGTTTCTTCGCCGGCGAACTTCAAATCCTGCGGCGGCAAACCGATCGAAACGAATGGATAGATGTGAGCTTCGTCGCCGATTCGCGTCTGCCCATCGATGACGCAGTGTGAATCGATGACGACACCGTTACCGAGTACGACCCGGTCCCCGATGACTGTGTATGGACCAATCTGACAGCCATCGCCGACTTGCGCCCGCGGACTGACGACAGCGGATGGATGAATCTGAGTTGAGCTTCTTGTTGACGTGGCGCTCATCATTATGGTCTGGGACGATCGGCGATGACGCTCATCAGTTCAGCGTTGGCGCAAAGTTGCCCGTCAACTTTGGCTTCACCGCGCATGCGTTGAATGCGTGGGCCGAAGCGCAGCGCGGTAACTTCCAACACCAGGCTGTCGCCCGGAACCACCGGGCGCCGGAAGCGAGCTTCTTTTATACCGGTGAACAGCACCAGTTTTTGATCGCGATCTTCGATTTCGCGCAATGCCAGGATGGCGCCGCATTGGGCCAGCGCTTCAATTACCAGCACGCCGGGCATGACGGGAGCGCCGGGAAAGTGCCCCTCGAAAAACGATTCGTTCGCGCTGACCTGTTTGATTCCGACGATGCGCTCGAGCGGTTTCAGTTCAATGATGCGATCGACCAACAGGAAGGGGAAACGATGTGGCAGTAGTCTCTTGATGCCTTCAGAGTCGAGGACTGTTTCCATAGATTGTTTCAGAACCGCAGGTTTTGGCCCGACCTTGATCCCGTCGCATCCACCACCTCACGCGCGATGCGCGCGGGGACCCCGGCCGCTCCGGGTTCTGACACAAGGCTATTGCGACTTTGTCGTCGCGGCCGAAGTCGCAGGGTTCTTGGAATTGTATTCGGTAATGAAAACCTTTGTGATGTCCATGCTCTCGGCAGCGTACAGCAGGCCTTGCACCTGACTGCCGTCGATGATCAGTGTGATGCCGTGGTCCTTGGCAAACTTGTCCAGCGCCTTGCCGACGTCATCCTGTAACGGGGTCAACAAATCGGTGCGCCGCTTGCCATATGCGGCTTGCGCGTCTTCGAGTTTGCGTTGGGAATCCTTCTTTAACTGATCCAGTTGATCCATCTTCGCCTGCACCGTCCTCGGATCGGCAGCCGTCGGGGATTTCTGGAGTTTGGTAATTTCATCCTGAAGCGCCTGGACTCTTTGCGCGGCGGCATTCAAATCGTCCTGCTGTTTCTTGAACTCATTATTCAGTTGAGTCTGAAGTACATTGAACTTTGTGATCCCAATTTTCGGATCCTGAAATGCTTCCGAGAAAATTACCGCGACTTTGCCGACCGGCACGGATCCCGTCGATTGCGCTGAAACGGCGCCCGCAGCGACGAGCGTGACCACGATGGGGAACAAAAAAATCTTCTTGCTAATCATTACTTCTACTCCTCCGGCGTTGATAGGAAAACCGGATCTTCAGTGATACTGCACACGGCGCGATTTCCGCGAGCGGCAAATCTTATGGTGTTGGGGTCAGCGACGCAGTCGCCGGGTTCTTGCTATTGAAATCAGTGATAAAGGCCTTGGTGATGTCGATCAAATCGACGTCAGCCTGGACGATTCCCTGGACCTTGCTGGCGTCGAGAATCAGGGTGATGCCGTGAGACTTGGCAAAGGCATCCAAAGCTTTGCCGATGTCGTCATAAACCGGACCAAGGAGATCCTGCATACGCTTTTGATATGCGCTCTCTGCGTCTTCTTGTTTGCGCTGAATATCCCGCTTCTTTTGATCGATTGCATCCTGCTGCTGGGCGCTCACTTTAGGATCCTGAACCGGCGCAGCCTTCTGCAAATCGCTGGTCATTTTGTCGACCTGAGCCTGCAAGTTAGTCAATTCAGTCCGGCGTGGCTGGAATTCAGCATCAAGTTTCTTGATCGCCGAAACCAGTCGCACGATGCCTGCTTTCTCGTCGCGAAACTGCTCGGTGTCGATCAAAGCAAGTTTAGTGTCGGGTACGTTGCCCGTGGTCGAACCGCCGAGCGCCGGTGCGGCAGCCGTGGTTGTAGGTTTGGTTTGCGTGGGCGCCGGACTGTTCTGCGGCTTGGGCTGCGCGGCAGCTGTAGCCGCGCTGATTGCCGCGAAGAAAGCGATTGCGGCTATCGCACGAGTAATTTTCATTTTAGTTACTAAAACTCCTTAACAATTCGGTCGAGCGGCGGCGCGGTGTAACTCCTTAGTTGTTCATGCTGCCGGATTGGTTTGCTTGTTTATTAACCGCGTGCGGTTGAATCAATGCTAGAAAGTGCGGCCCACGCTGAAGCGAAACACCGACTTTTTCTCGTCAAAGAAGAAAGGAAACCCGTCGATGACCTGATCTTTGCGAGCGTTCGGATTATAAGCATAAATCAAACGAAAAGGCACGTTGAGAACCGGGACCTGGACCCGGAACTCGACGCCCATGCTACTGCGGAGGTCTGAGAATCTTGCGAACAGGCTTTGACTGAGATGGACAACCGTGTTGCGCTGCACATCGCCTCTCATAAAGACTTGTTGCAGGCCCGGCGGCAGGTTCGTGATCGGATCGACTGGTCCTAATCTCAAAGCCTCGTCGTATTCCGCGCGCGTGATCAGGCGATTATCGCGGGCGACAAAGCCCTGGGCCGGTGACAGCGCGAGG
>DASQYL010000293.1:0-13064 GCA_035639235.1 Pyrinomonadaceae bacterium
GTTGCGGAATTGACTTCAGCGGGCCTGTTCGCCCCGCCGGGACAACCTAGCAGAAAGATCAAAGACGCAAACGCGATCGAGTGTGAGACAGGCTTCAATGTCTTCCTCAGCGTCATTTCAAATCACAATCGTAAGACTCAATTTTTTGATCGAATTAGCGACGTGTCTTCGCCGCCTGCGCCGTTGGCCGCTGCTGGGCTTGTTCGCGGCAATCGGCGCAGACACCGATCATTCGCAATAGGTGCTCAGTCAACTTGAAATTGTACTTTGCAGCCATCGCATCCTGAATCGCTTCCAGTTCGGGTGAATAAAATTCGATGATCTTTCCGCACTCGGAACAGATCATGTGATCGTGATGTTCGTGTTTGTAATTGTGTTCGTAGTGCGCTCGCCCGTCGCCAAATCGCACTTCCCGCGCCAGGCCAGCGTCGGTCAGCAGCCGGAGCGTCCTGTAGATCGTGGTCTGGCCGACCGTTGGATCTTTCTCGCGTACTAACTGATAAAGATCTTCACCTGAAACGTGCCCTTCGGTGTTGAGAAATACCTCCAGAATGAGGTCGCGTTGCGCGGTACGCTTGAGACCTTGCTTCTGAATATGACTAAGAAAGACTTCCTGTTCTTCAGTCATGGGTCGCACTCAGGAAAACGTCAAACGACTATGCATTCTAACATCTGCGCCGAAGTGTAAGAAGCCAAGCGTAGATGAAAGATCGGTTTACACACGCAAATGAGGAAGTTACTCGTCGATGGAAAGACGCAGATTGTTCTTGGAGTCGGCTTCTGACGCGGCCGCGCGCATGTTATCTTTTGGCCGACGCCGGGGTGGCGAAATGGCAGACGCTACGGACTTAAAATCCGTTGGGAGTAATCCCGTGAGGGTTCGAATCCCTCCCTCGGCACCATTCCTAATCTCTCTGTTTCAAACAACTTGGGACTCATTTCTCGATTCGTCATGGTCATAGCATCCGGGTTCTTGGAATAAGGATGACGCTAAGATGACGACATTTTTTTAGCCCGCCCTTCGTGCGAATGCGACAACCTCACCTCTAGGTTCTGCGAGCTTATCGACCGCACTTTGGATCACGGTCGGCATACCATGGGCGTAACCAGCCGTTACTCCAAGTGACGAGTGTCCCAGCAACTGCATGATGTCGAGTTCATGCACTCTCTCGCCGCGCAAGCGCGTGGCGAACGTATGTCTCAGGTCATGCCAAGTGATTCCACCCGCCTTGGTTTGCCCGCACGTAATCTCAGCCTTCTTACACGCGCTGGCAAAGCCGCTTCGAATAGTCTCCGCGTCAACCCCTGAGCGCGCTGACGAGAAAACCACCTCACTGCCTGAGGCATCTTGAATCACACTTGATAGTGCCTCGCGAACAATTGAATTCATCGGAATGATCCGAGGCTTCTTATTCTTACTCTTAACCACCAGCAGCCAGTTGGGAGGGATCTCGACATCCCTACCATTCACTGGATAAAACTTGGAAGCGTTACCAAAATTGACGTGGTCCGTCTGAAGACGAAGCAACTCTGACTTTCTGAGTCCGGTGCCAACCGAAACGATCACTGCCGGACGCAGGTAGTCGAGATCACCGGTGAGTGCTTCCATCAAGCGGCTTTCCTCGTCAAAGGTTAAGTAGCGTTCCCGTTTTCCCCCTTCCCTTTCCTTACGAACTCGTTTGCACGGATTGGAATCAACAAATCCGTTATCGCACGCGATCGAAAAGATTTTTGAAAGAAGGGCCAAATACCGATTCACGGTTGCGCCCGCGCGCGTCGTGCCTCGGCGAGTTTTCTTGCCAACCAACGACAATTTGAAGCGTTCAATCTGTAACGGAGTAATGTCTCGCATCGGTTGATTGCCAAAGACATCCTTCAACAAGTTGCAGCGCCTCTCGTCGTCAGCATACGAAAGTTTATTACCCTTGCTCCAAGGTAAGAATTGTTCATCGACAAAATCGCTGAACTTGGCAGTAGCAGTAGTTTTGTTGTAACGGCCATCATAGACTTCTTCTCGAACTGTGTTCTCTGCGCGTTCGGCCTGCGCCTTCGTACGCGCTCCAACAACGGATTCAAGAACATAATGACCGCGCAATCTAAACTCCATCCACCACCTTGCCTTTTGCCAGTCCGGATCACTTTGGGTGATCCGCCTACCTCTGTAGCGCTTGAATACTGCCATCAGCTGCTCCTTCCCTTCTCAGGAACAAGCAGCCGTCAAAGTCGCTGCAATTTTAGTTCTTGATTGGTGGTGTGTCACGCGATTTTCAACCGGCGTTTCTCGTTTTGCATTCTTCGCCTTTCGGCTTCTTGCCTAGCCCATAGGTCAGCCTCATCCCGATTGAATCGCAACAGGTCACCCATATAAGCATGTGGAAGCGGGAATTGATGGGATGGCCGCTTGGACCATTTCAGTATTCCGGCTGTAGTTGGTTCGTTTTTGTCGTTGTAAAGCTGCCAGTATTCTGCGAGCTGCGTTGCGCTCATCCAATCAGGTGTCGCTGCCAACAACGGTTCCAATGGTCGTGATTCCAAGAGCCGCAGAGTTTCGTTCTTTGCGCGCTCATAGATGCGTTCCACTTGGGCAACCAATTCTTCAGTCACGATCTCAACGCTCCTTCACTAAAAGCTTCGCAGACCGCTGGAAGCCATTCAGAAAAACCGCAGTACCTCATTTTTCTCTTCAGCGATTCGAGCTCTTGCGGCAACGCTCTCCGGCGATGCTAACCACGTGGTTTCAAGAGCCGTGCCACTCAGGAGATGCTTGAGTCGTTGGACCTGCTTCGACCTACTCCCTCAAAACCCTAACATTTTTCGTGTGTAGTGAAGTGGGAGGGAAAACCGAGACGCTTGAATTCAAACTACCTGTCTGTCAGGCGTGACAGGGATCTGTAAGTACTGGTCAACCGTTAAGCGTAGTTAGAGGTGTCCATTGTTGTTGCTCGTTTCGCTCTCGTCGTAAATGAGCCGTCTCTGCCTGTCCCCATCATCGGATGTCCCAATTAGTTTTTCGTTCTCTGATGCAAACAGCTCGGCCTTTATCTCCTCTGCCAAACCATATGCAAAATCTCTCCCCGCCTCTGTGCGTTCATCAAATAGATTAGAATTCCCTAGGGCACAAACTCCGTCTTGTGATTGCATGGGAACGGCGGCGGATGCCCTCAGGTCAAGCCGTCCGGCGCGCGCCTCGGCCAATGCTTCCTGAAGAAGTTCCAAGCTAAGACTCTGGACTCGAAAAGCGGTTTCTCCCTGTCCGACCATTTTGAGTAGGAGCAACTGAATTGTCTGAAGGCACTCCGGGAGTTCCTGACTCGGCGGCTGTTGTTCCGGCAACTCCTTCCCAGCGGTCTTTCGACGGCGAGAGCGAAGGGCTTCATCGATTAGCATGCGAAGGACTGGGGCCTCCGACTCCTGCCCTGTCTCCTCCATGATCTGCTTGATGGCCGGCACCTGGTCCGACCACGGGTTGAAGCCATAAACTTTCGGTTTGAACAGCACTCGGTTGCTCTTTCTCATGGCTTGCGTCCAGTTCCTTTCCGTGTAAAAAACTGAGCTATAGGTTAAGCCGCAACTCATTCTAAATATTGATGTTGCCGCTTTGGTTAAGAAGGTTAAGTAGGTTAATTAACCTGCTTAAGTCTTAACCTACTGATTTCACACAACTTCGACAGATCCGAGAACGGTGAAAACGCGTTCTATCTTGTCTGCCCACTTAAGTCCGTCACTTAATCGTTTTCGAGCTTCTTTCCATGGTTGCGACTACTTAGTAAAGACGCGAGAAAGGTCCGAAAATTCCACTCGCTTTCATTTTCGGGGAGCTATTAGGAAGGGCGAGCGGATGAACAAGGCCTGACCATCGGAAAAGCGGGGCGCGCTTGAGAGCGCGCAAACCACGACCTGGAAACAGAGGGGGTTTGTCCTCATTTACCTAAATCAGCCAAAACCGCAAGAGGCCAGATGCAGGGATAACAGTAGCCGAGTCGCGCGCGCTCTTGTTTAGGCCATTTATCAGGGACTAGAGCGCAATAACCATAGGAGGGAGCCAAAAGGCTCAAACCATCGCATACGGCGGCGAAGGTCGAGAATCCGCTGAAACCAGTATTATTGGTTCAACTCGTGGAGATGACCCGCAACATTGGGGTGGTATCGCCGGCGTAGAGGTCCAAGCGCTATTCGCGGCTGCGGCCTGAGTCTCTCCCATCGTCGGCGTAGGCGCGTGACAGCTCTTGGGCGCAGCCGCATAAGCCGCCGGAACCGGTCTTGATTCCAATCCGCTCGGGCTTCCTGCATTTCGCTTTCGATCCGCATAAAGAGGGTCATGGCTTGCAGAGCCAGTTTGCGATCGGGCGATAACGATTTCGGCGGAGAGGTGGTTATTACCGGGTATGTGTAACACCGGATAGTCGTAGACCAGCAGTCCGCATTCGCTCTGCGCGGGACTGCGACTTCTTCAATGCAACTGAGTATCGGGAATATGGGCATGTCTTTAGTCTCATCCGAAGTCCAGAGCCAGTTGTATTTCGTCAATTTCACGTGTGGGCTGCGAAGGTCGCGCATAATAAAAAGCGGGAAGCGCCCAAGCCGCTTCGCTAGTTTCAATGTCTTGCGCTCGCTCGGCTGCGGACGGCTGCGGCGTCGGCTCGGCTTCGATAGAAACAAACCACTCGTCCAAGTCAACGATCTGAGGCGGTGCCAACTCGGTCAGTTCAATCTCCGCGATCGGTTCCTCGTCGGTCAAAGCGCCGCTGACCATGACCGGATAGCGAGCGAGCAATTCAGTGAGTACGGCAACTCCGGTTTCTTCGTCGGTCGGTACAAAGAACCTTTGTTTCCAGTCGATCTGCTCGTTGATAAGTCCAAGCCCGCGAATCTCGGCGAATCGGTTTGGATCGACTCCGATTAGTTCTATGACTGGCTCGCGGTGGATTACTTTGCGAGAAAGTTTCAAACCGGAAACGAGAGTCACTTCTTCGCCTTCGTCCAGGATGCCGGTAAAGATTTCTTCCGGCTCCCGCAAGTCGCGAGTCGCGCCAAGCGCTCTGACAATCGGGCCAACCTGTTCGGTTGGGATGCGAATGCCGACGATTCGCTGTCCGTCGTCGGTCGTCACGCGCACAACTCTCAAACGCGCTTCCTCATGCGTCTTGAACCTCTCCCACAGAGGGATTATCGCTCCGCCAATGATATGAGTTTCTAAGGTTTCAATCGGCGGCACCGTCGCATGTTTCTTGATCCACCAGTCGCGGGCCTTCGACGGAATTACGGCGCGGTACTTCTCCTTTAGCTCGTCATCATGAATGTAGGTACTTCGCGCGGCTTCCGGTTTCCAGACCGCGAAGGTGCGATAGCTGTTTCCGTTCTCGGCGTTTGTATGTAGTCCAGACTCAATTGCGAGAATGAAATGCCCGTTCTTCCGATGGCGAAAGAACGCTCCCGTCTTTCGCTTCCGCACGCGCTCGGCCTCGTCAAAGCTGATGGCCTTCGATGGTACGTCAATGTCCAAGGTGTAGTGCGTCGTTTGCGCTTGGGTGATTTCGTCGGTATGCACTATGCGAGGCGGCTTGGCGATCCGAATTGCCAGCGCTTTGATATCGGTTACGCCTTCGTCAAAGGTGCCGTTAGCCTTAGCGTATCGGACTGTCTGCTCGAACAAGTCAACAAAGTGGTCGAACAACGCGTTCTGCTGATCCACGTCGAGAGCCAAGACTCGGTTAAGGAATCTAGGCACGTTGTAAAGATCTTCTTTACGTACTTCCTCGCAGCCGTCGCGGTTACGAACCAACAAGCCGATATCGCGTAACGTCTGCCGTGGATTCGCGAGTCCTGGGACATTGCCGCTCTCGACAATGCGCCTGAGCATGAGACACAAAGCCGCTCGGCCTTCTTCCGTCTCAAAGTTGTACTTGGCGAGTTCGCTATTATCAGCGCTGCGGCGGTCGCCTTTAGTCAGTGCACCCAGACTGCCGAGCCTTCGCGCGATCGTAGAGCTAAAGCGCTTTTCGCCGCCTAATTCGGTCGAGAGTAGGACGTACTCTGGCGGCATAGCCTGATCTGATCGGTGCGTCCGGCCAAAGGTCTGCATCTGCTTATCCGCGCTCCAGCCAAGCTCAAGCGTGACGTGTACTCGTCGCTGCTTGTTCTCCGCGCGATTGGAAGCATGAAGCGAGATTCCCATAGCAGCGGCATCGCTAATAATCGCCACGCGCTTTTTGCCGGATTGAAACTGTTCCATTTCATGAACGTTGGTTCGGTGCATCGCGACACCTTCGGGATTGCGCTTCTTGTACTCAACGTGTCCGCGCGAGTCTCTGATTAGGCGTCGCGTTCTACCCGTTAACTCGGCTACGTTGCGCTCGCCAAAGTGATTGACTAATTGATCAAGCGGGTTCTCCGGCAACTCCAAAGCTGACAGGCCGTCGATAACCTGCTGCTTCATCCGTAAGGCTTCTTTGCTTTGTACGGGATTGTCTTTCCCGTCTCTAACAGGCACTTGGATGGTTCGGCCTGTGCCTGGGTCGGTGACGTCTTGGTAAAGCGTGGTTGGGAAACCGCGATCAACCATGGAGGCGATCACCTCGCGCGGCGAGAAGTCCAAGTCCTCAAGCATGCCGCCGTTGGCCGTCGCCTTCGCAACCTGTTCCTTCGTCCGCGCTTCGCCAGTCCCGACAAGTGAGATCACAACTGACTTGCCTTCGCTCAACGCGGCTTCCGTCTCGGCGATAACGCTCGGCACTTTGAAAGCGCAAATCACTTGCCGAAAGAATCGCTGATGATCTCCCCAAAACTTGTTGAGTGCGACGGCTCGCGCACGGGGCCCGCCGTTGGTCACTTCCAAAGCTGCGTCAATGTTTCGTAGTACGCTCTGCCAAGCTGCGGCGGCGCTGTTGTACATTTCGCGCTGCTGTGGTGTGAGGGCATGTATGCGCTCGCGATATTCAACGGCTTTGCCGCTGTTGGGACATACGCCGAATGAGATCGAACCTGATAGGTACATGCCAAGGGCTTTCATATCGCGGCTGACCATTTCCATGGCTCCCACTCCCCCTGATTCAATCTCCTGCATGAACTCTTGAAAGCCGCCGGGGAAGCTGGTGCCGATGCCCCAAAGTCCAAGTCTCGTCATATAGGCCATGTTGCGAACGTCGGTCGCTCCCGTGGCTGACGAATAGACCACGCGATAATCTGCATTTCGCTCCGGGTCTTGTAGGTCAATGACGGCTTGTCCGGTGAGGGTTGGTTCGCCCCGTCCACCTGCAAGGGCATTCTTGGCCTTGTGCGCTTCGTCAAAGATGACTACGCCGTCCGAACCCAGCCAGCGTTGGATTTGGTCTATTCGCTTCTCTCCCGTCTTGGCTGCGGCGATAAGTGACGAGTAAGAGCTAAAGATAACGCCGTGAGGTAAGCTGATTTCTCCGGCGGGTGAGTAGTCATTGATCCGTGATAGCGGGATCGTCGCGAGTCCTAAGTCTGTCAAATCGCGGCGGGCTGATTCGAGCAAATCATTATTGACTGACAGCCAGATCGCGCGTTGTCGTGACTGATTCCAGTTATCGGCGATGATGCCGGCAAGTACACGGCCTTTGCCAACTCCGGTGCCGTCGCCAACAAAGAAACCGGCGCGTGATCCGTCCGGTAGTCTCTGCTCGTGTCTCTGTCCAGCATAGATAACGCGCTCAAGCTGAATGTCGGACAGCAAGCCTTCGCTGATAATCTCCGGCGCGAGGTGTGGTCTATAAACAATGTCGGGCGGCGTGACTGCGGCCATCGATGCCGATTCGACAATTACGGCCGGATGCGGTCTGCCGCCAGTTAGCTTGGCTGGCACATAAGGGACAAACAGATTGCCGCTCGGTTCTTCGCGGTCGTCGTCGGGATCGTCCGGTGGCTCTGACTCCACTACATGCTTGAGGGCGTCCCAGGCTTCCTCAAGCGTCGCCGCGCTCCCCCAACTAATCTGCTTTAGCTGCTCCTGCCAGTTCGCTCCGGGTGTTGCTCCGGTCTTGTCTATTACAAGAATTTGAACATCGGGCGCGGTTCCGTATTTGGCATACTCCTTACCGTCCAGTGTCAGGTTCGCGCGGATATTGCAGAGACACGCGATTCGTTGCCACCATTCGCTAAAGCTCGGATGGTGAAAGCTCATCGCTTCGCTGACGATCGCTACTAAGCGCCCGCCGTCTTTCAATCGTCGTAAGGCGCTGGCTACGTGTCGGGCTCCGTAAATTGGATTTGTGCTTTTGACTCTGCCGCTGGTTGAACTGAACGGCGGATTCATCAAGACGGCGGTCGGCTGAATCTCTGCGGGTAGAAGGTCGTCAATAAATTCTGCATCAAGCGGTAAGGCATCGAAGTTAAGCACACAACGAAGCAAAGAGAATCGCCGCAAGCTGGTCTCGTTACAGATAACCTTCGCGTTTACAGCACGAGGCCAAATCGCGAGGCTGCCTGTTCCGGCTGACGGCTCCAGGACAATATCGTCGGGCTTGGGATTAAGTAATCGTGCTGCGACGTAAGCCAACGTCGGCGGTGTCGAGAATTGCTGTAGCTCGTTCTGCTCTAGGGTGCGATCGGTCTGTCGCGGTAGCCGCCGCATCAAAGGACGCAAAACAGAAGCAAGTGCTTCTGCTACGTCCATCTGCATAAGCTCACTTGCGTGTTTCTCTAATAGATAGTTATTGACGGCGATTTCTAGAGCGTCGTAAGCGTCGCGCGGCGTGTATCTGCCTTGCGCTCGACTGCCGCCAAAGACTCGCTCAGCGGTTCGCGTTAGCTTGGGATTGTCGAACGGTTCTCCGTCCTCGATCCGTTCTTCTAACTCCGCGATCAGTTCGTGGATGTTGCAGACAAGCGCGTTTGTTCTGGCCGCGCATACACCTGTACTCTGATCTGGCATCTGGCTTTCTCCTTGAAGTTGGGCAAAGTCACGGTGTAAGCGGCGCGGGTGGTCGTAACACCCGCGCTGCTCCTTCTCCTTTCGTTCTTTCGGCTTAGTACTCAGACGGAAGCAAAACGGTCGTTGCGCTTCGGTCTGCTTCGGTGATGATCCAAAGTTTCTGGCCTTTGCCTGTTTGGTAAGCGCTCAAGAGTCGAAAGCCTTTCTGTAGTGAAAGCTCGTTCTCCTGAACGTCGTCGTCCGATAGCTCTCCCCAATCGCAAGACATGTGACGGCGTAAGAATTCAATTGCTGTCTGTCCCGCGATCATGAGCGCTTCTTCGGCTCCGGGCGTGATGAAGGTTTGGCCCAGCGCAAAGCGGGTCACGCTGGTTTGCGTGGCTGTGTTATGGTTTCGTCGCATCGATCATTTCTCCTTCATGGGTGAAAAGTTTGGTGCCTGGGCTAGGCGGGCGTGGACGCGCTTTCCTAGCCCCTCTTGTTACTGCTCGGTTTCGTTCTCGCTCGTTTGTAGTCGTCCGGCTCGCAGGATTTGATCAGCGGCGCGGAAAATCTTCTGTGCGCTCTTTTCGGGGATGGCGTCAGCGTCGTAACCGATAGCGGGACAAAGCCAATTCTGGATATAGCCGCGACAAAACTCCGCGCCTTCAAGGTTCAAGGCTTCGCAGCAAAGCAAGGCGACTGCCTCCGCTTCGACTTCGCGTAGGTTCTTCGGCGTTCGTTCGGTGTCGGTGAAATCTGCTTCGCTGGTATGGCCTAGAATGACGTGGGCGGTTTCGTGGAATAGCGTCTTGTGCGGAAGCTGCGCCACGGGATTGATCGCGATCTGTCGCTTCCGCGCGTATCCCTGACAGTTGCCGTCCGTATCGGTGAAGGCGATCCGTTCAATGTCGAGAGCGGCAAGCGCTCGCTCCGCGTCCCACTCCGGCAAGCGTGGCGCGGTGAATTCATCGCCGATGGTCTGACTAATGGCGAACCATCGTGCCTTATGCATAAAGCTGGTAAACGTGCGCTCGCCGTTTTCGCATTCGCTCTCATTGCCGTTGCTCTCTTGATCGTTGCGAACCTTGCGACTGATTGGCATGCACAGAATCAACGCTCGTTCGCCGCGTTTGACCGTTCGTCCTAATGCCTGCCATCCGGGAAAGGTATTGATCGGGCCGGGTTCAAGTCCGCGCATTTGGCATTGCACAAGCGCGAGAATTTGATTTCCGATCGAGTAGTGGTGAAAAGCTGAGTAAGCTTCCATGATCATGCCTGGCTTGTTGACTGCTTCAACTAACAAGGCTGACCACTTGGGAATATCGACATGCTTCGTTCCGTGTCTGTCCATGATGTAACGCGCTCCTTTCGCTACGGTTGTTGGTCTTTGGCTTGTAAAATGCGTTTTCCCCCTTCGTAGCGACGTTCGGACACGGGTGGGCGCTCAACCGACACAGGAACTGCCGGAACGGAGTGGAGGACTCGGAGGCTTTGCGGAGAGTTGGCGGTTGGGCTCCCGTGGCAGAATGAGAGCGCAGAAGGGGGAAAACTAAATCAAGCTACTCTGTGAGTTCTAGAAGTGGATGCGAATGTATAGAAGAGGAGGCGAATCATTATAGAAGTGAATGCGAATGAGCATCCTCCGAAGCCTTATGCATCAACTTCTAAAACTCAGAGTTCTCGGCTGGAATGGAGCCGGCGGCATGGCAGCCGAGTCCTTATCGAATCTAAAACTGTTCGCAACGACTTTCATAAAATCCGAAATCGTTCGCAGCCACTCTTATATGTATTCGCATCCACTTGTATAAATAACCGTCGATTCGATGCCTTCCATTCGCATCGACTTCTAAAACTCACATACTCGGCTGGAATGGAACGAAGTGGAATGCAAGGCGAGTCCTTTACAGAAATAGCTAAGTATTCTTTGTCTTGACTTCCAAGAGCATTAAGGTTAAGTACCTAAGGACATAACAGACTGGGTTCTTGCAAGCCCCATCGCACCGGAGACTACTCAATGTTAGCTGAATCTGCGATTGCTGATATGCCGTTCGAGGCAATCAGCAACGAAATACTTGAACAGTATCAGGCTGACGACCGTCCGTGGATCGTCGGTTTCAGCGGGGGCAAGGATTCTACGACATTGCTTCAAATGGTGTTCTACGCTCTTCAAACTTTACCTAAAAACCGACTAAAAAAAGAGGTCCACGTCCTTTGCAATGACACTCTAGTTGAGAATCCCGCTGTGGTTCGCTATATCGATGACACGCTAAACAAGATTCGCGTCGCGGGCGAGCGTTACAAGTTTCCTATGTCTGTCGTGAAGGTGACGCCGACGTTAGCGGATTCTTTTTGGGTCAATCTCATTGGTAAGGGTTATCCCTCACCTAACAGATTCTTCCGCTGGTGTACCGAGCGGATGAAGATCAATCCAACGAACGAATACATTCACAGCATAGTTGGTAAATATGGAGAGGCCATTATTTTGCTGGGAACACGCAAGGCCGAAAGCACGAACCGCAAACATTCAATGGCACAGTACGAGCGCAAGGGGAAGCGTCTTCGCAAGCATGTCCTTCCTGGTGTATTTGTTTACGCACCGATTGCAAACCTTTCCGATCCGCACATCTGGACATATTTACTTCAGGTTCCTTCGCCGTGGAATGGGGATAACCGAAAGCTCTTCACACTCTATCGCAATGCTAGCGGAGGCGAATGTCCACTCGTAATCGACACGAGTACACCTTCATGCGGCAATTCTCGTTTCGGCTGCTGGGTATGCACGGTTGTGGACGAGGATAAGTCCATGGAAGGGCTAATCGACACTGGCGAAACTTGGATGGAGCCGATGTTGGATATGCGCGACTGGCTGAAAAAGATTCGCAACGATGAGAGTATGCGTGAAAAGCATCGGCGGAACCTCACAGATGGCTTAGGGCCGTTTACCAAAGAAGCTAGGGTAGCGATCCTAACGAGACTCCTCGAAGTCCAGCTCGAAACTAATCAGAATTTGATTTCTGATGACGAGCTATCAGGCATACAATGGATATGGCACCATGACTTTCACGACGCGCCGCTGGTCGCTGACATATACGCGGGAGTCTACCAGGAGAGTAACGGGTCCATGCGAAATGATTCTGCTGAACGTCGAAAATCCGAACGCGAATTGCTAGAACAGATTTGCGCTGAAAAAGGTGTGCCGCCTGAGTTGGTAGAGCAACTCGTTCAGATCGAGAAAGACAAGAGCGGCCTAATGCGCAGACATGGTTTGTTTCAGGATATTGATATGGCGCTGAAGAAATACCTCAAGCGAACCGAAGCAAATGCTCCTCGCGAAGATAGCTCTTCATAACTACTCCGCCTTTGAAGGGGACCAGGTTCTTGACCTTACCTCCACAGGCGACCCGAAGCAAAATATCATTTTGATAGGCGCCATGAACGGCGCCGGCAAAACGAGTTTGCTGGATGCGGTAAAGCTCTGCCTGTTTGGTGAGCGGGGCAGCGGTCTACTGCCGCCGAAGGAAACGCCCGCTGAATTTGTTCTTTCACGTTTCAATTACAACGCTCGTGAACGTCACGAAACTGAGATGTGGATCGAGCTAACCTTCGATGACGTTCAGTTACCTGGTGCCACTCACCAGATACAGGTGAAGCGAAAATGGAAGTTCCACTCAGTAAGAGGAACTTATGAAGGTGATGACTTCGCAATCCAAAAAGACGGAAAGGCTTTTCAGTTAATCGACCGCGATCATTGGCAGGATTTCATCGACGACACTATTCCACCGGGCGTTGCCGACTTTTTCTTTTTCGACGGCGAGAAGATTCAGAAGCTCGCCGACGACGCGACAGATCGCGAAGTGTTACGAGAGTCGATCCGCAACCTCCTCGGCCTCAGCGTATATACGAAGCTAAGTGATGATCTCGACAAGCACACAGATGACATAAGACGCGAGGCGGACAAGGTGACCGATGACCAGCTTAAACAACTAGAGGCGGATGACGCTCGCATTCAGCGTTTGATTTCGGAGAATCGGGAACAATTCCAAAACTTCGAAGAGGGACTGGCTGATTTGAAGAAAGCGGATGAACAACTAGAGCGCGAAATCCGCCGCATCACTGGCTATGGCGCCGATAGCCGTTCCGATCTTCAAGGTCAAATGGTGGATTTGGAAACCCAAAAGCGCAGAGTGAA
>DASQYL010000294.1:0-3987 GCA_035639235.1 Pyrinomonadaceae bacterium
TGATTTTGCTCTCGCGGTTTTGGCCGGCCGCGGATTTACAGTCCTCGCCGCTGAACGAACCCTTCTGCGCGCGCGCATCATTGCGATCACCACTGCGATTTCAATATTCAGCTTAACGATCGTCGCGGTGACAATCCTGCGTCCGGGAGAATTTCATTTGGCGCGCCAAATTCCCGTAACTCTGTTGCGCGCGCCTGAGTTGTTTGTGCCTATAGTCATGGCCGCTGTCAGCGCCTATGCGCTCTGGCTGTTCGTGCGCGGCAAACGTGGCGCGACGGTAATGGTGCTCGCGGTGTTGGTGTTCGACCTGGCAGTGTGGGGTCAGTCAAGCGGCTGGTTCGTCGAGAGTCCGCACTCATCGGACAGTTACTTCTCGCAGCCCGAAACCATCGGAGCTCTCAACGAGATCGCGCCGCCCGACAAGGCCTCGTTCAGAATTCTTACCGCGCCTCATCAATTCGATCCGGCAGTGGCGCCGGTGCCGCCGTCCGTCTCACATTCGACTGACTGGGTTTTGTGGACGCAACCCGACATTTATATGACCCACGGCTTTCAGAATGCCGCCGGTTACGATGGCTTCGGTTTGGCACGTTACAGTCGATTGGCCGGCCGCATGAAAGTGTGGGGTGAATTAACCGATCCGGACACTACGCTTCGCGGTGATAGTCGTGAGATCGATCTGGCAAACGTGCGTTATCTCTTGTCGATGCGTAAACAGTCGGGCGCCGACACGTCTGCGCGCGCGTTTGCAAATGCAGAACAGAAGTTCAGCGATTACTTGTTTGCCGCAAACGACCTCCCAATTTCCAGAATATCGAGAGACAAGCAATTGAATTTTTCAGTTCCACCCGTCGAAGTCGATCGTGTGGCACTGATCACCAATCTCGCGTGGTCAGAGAATGTTCCCGACAATACGCCGGTGGCGACGTTGCGCTTGCACTTTGCAGATGGCCGCACTTCAGATTTCGATTTGAAAGCGGGGAAGGACACATCGGAGTGGGCCTACGATCGTGCCGATATTCGCGCGCGCATTCGTCATCGCCGCGCCGCTGTGGCCGCAAGTTATCAGGTCATGGACGCACAAGGAAGTTACGACGCGCATACGTACGTGACCGCTGTGGCGCTGCCGGCGCCGGCAAAGATTACCGGCGGCGAAATTTTGCCGAAGTCCGATTCGAAATGGCCGGACCTCACACTGAGTGTCTTCCGCATCTCGCTGGTGAATGCGGCGGACAACACGACTAACGCTTTGTCCGAGGCGATGTTCAGCATAAATCAAGCGAGCGACACCGGCACATCGTCAAACCGCTGGAAGCTCGCGACCCAGACTCAGTACGTCGATGTCTGGGAAAATGCGACGGCGATGCCGCGCGTCTGGCTAGCTTCGCAGACGGTCGCGCTCAACGAGCCGGCGACGTTGAATGTAATTCGCAGCGGCAGATTTGCAGACGGAAGCGAATGGAATCCTGCAACGACGGCGCTGGTCGAATCGCCGCTCATAAATCTGGCTCAGTCCAGCGCCGGTGGCGACGCGGCCATCACGCGCTACGAGCCCGGTCGAATCGACATCAGGACGAAATCCAACGCGCCATCAGTGTTGGTCTTAAGCGAGAATCATTATCCCGGCTGGCGCGCGTACGTCGATGGCCGGTTCGCAGAAACTCTGCGCGTGGATTACAACCTGCGTGGTGTGCAGTTAGGATCGGGGGAACACAGGGTTGAATTTATTTATCGGCCAAAGTCTGTGATCATTGGCTTCGCGATTTCCGCGCTCGTGCTGCTGATACTCGCCTTTGCCTCGACACAAACGGTCGAAGCCCGAATCAATCGCTTTAGGGCAAATAAGAAATGACGGAAACCGAGAATGTCAACGAACCGATCGAATCGAAGCATGAGTCGTTGTTTGCGCCAACGCGATTTGTCGAGCGACTGGAAGACTGTTTCTTCTATCACACGATGGACTTGCCGGGACTTGGCACCGTGCGAGGACAGTGGGACTTGCGCGGACGCTTCCGTGATTACATCGGCGGCGTGTCGGTTGCCGGCAAGTCCGTTCTCGATATCGGCACCGCGACTGGCTTTCTCAGTTTCGAGTCGGAGAAACACGGCGCCGCCCGCGTCGTCTCGTTCGATTTAAGCAACGCGCGGCAGCAGATGTTCATTCCTTTTAAAGACAAATCGTATTACTGCGATTACGAAACGTTCGTCGCCAAACATGCAGCGGAAATCGAGAGATGGAAGAACGCTTACTGGCTTTGTCATCGGCTTTTGACTTCACAGGCCAAGGTTTTTTACGGAGACATCTTTCGACTGCCGCCAGAATTGGGCCAATTCGATGTCGCAATCACCGGCGCGGTGCTCGAACATTTGAACGATCAAATCACTGCGCTGGCTTCGATTGCGCGGCTGACGAAAGAGACTCTGGTGATCGTGACGCCGGTGCTGGCCACCGACGAGCGCATCGCGCGGCTCGAACCGACCGCCGATAATCCCGATTACGATTTCACCTGGTGGCGTTATTCCGTGGGCGCGTATCGCGAGATCCTGAAGATTCTCGGCTTCGGCATCGCGAGAATTACTGAAGCGCAATATCGGTACGAACACGGCGATCGGCTCGAAAATCGATCGACGATCGTGGCGGTGCGCGACTGACGGGTCCGCGCGCGGGGAGTTAGGAGTTGCCGGCTTAGCCGGCTGATGTGCGGAAGGCCTTTGGCCTTCTCGCAAGCTTTTTTCCAAGTCCTGGGCTGCGCCCAGTTATCCGGGCAGAGCCCGAGTGCTTGTAGACCGGCACGGAAGCGCATAGCGCTTCCGCACATCAGGCGGCAAAGCCGCAATCGTGGGCATTAATTTTTTTCGGCTCGTTTTATGAACATACTCATCTGCACAGCCCAAGTGCCTTTCGTCTCAGGCGGCGCGGAAGTGCACGTTGAAAACTTGCGGCGCGCGCTCGTCAAAGCCGGACACGTAGCCGACGTGGTGTCGCTGCCATTCAAATGGTATCCGCCGCGCGAAATCATCCGCAGTGCGCTGGCGTGGCGCATGCTCGACGTCACCGAAGCCAACGGCAAGCCGGTCGATATGGTGATCGGAATGAAGTTTCCCGCGTATCTGGTCGAGCATCCGCGAAAAGTTTTATGGGTGATTCATCAGTATCGCTCGGCGTACGAAATGGCCGGCACTGATTACGACGACTTCCATGGTTACGCTGATGGTGCTCGCACGCGAGCGTTCGTTAAGCATGTCGATGAGCGATTTATCCCGCGCGCGCTGAAGGTCTATGCGAATTCGCAAAATGTCGCGGCGCGCATGTTGCGCTACAACAATATCCAGAGCGAGCCGCTCTATCATCCACCGCCGCGCGCTGAGCTGCTCGCGCCCGGCGCGCAGGGCAATTACATTTTTTATCCCAGCCGGCTCGAGCCGCAGAAACGGCAGGAGGTTTTGATCGAGGCTGCGCGTCACTTGAAATCGGATGCGAAGATCATTCTCGCCGGCGGCGGCCGCAAACTGGATCATTACCAGTCACTCATCAACAGAGATCGAAAAATCCGGCAGCGCGTCGAGCTGCGCGGCTTTGTTTCCGAAGACGAGATGCTCAAGCTTTATCGCGATGCGCTGGCGGTGTGTTTTCTGCCGTGGGATGAAGACTACGGCTACGTTTCGTTGGAAGCGATGTACGCCGGCAAGCCTTTGATTGTCGCGCGCGACGGCGGCGGCGCAACTGAGTTCATTGAGCACGGACGCGAAGGCTTGATCGTCGACCCATCACCGGAAGCTGTCGCTCACGCGATCGACGAACTGTATCTCGATCGCCAACGGGCCACGCAGATGGGCGAGCGTGGCAGAAAAAAAGTGTTAGCCATGAAGTTATCGTGGGAACACGTGGTTGAGAAACTTACGCAACCGGTCATCAATCTCTTCAAATAATCGTTACGCAATTCCGCTCACGTTAAACTTAATCGTGAGTGGCTCAGAACCTCTCTC